>JAABRC010000443.1 GCA_011391115.1 Candidatus Egaibacter danicus
GTCAAACACCTCGGTCGCCGCTTTCTCGACAATGGCGGTGTCAATCGTCGTGGTGCCACTGGAATAGGCGCCCAGCAGCGCGCGGCCGCACAGCAGATTGATGCGGCGCGGCACGCCGCGAGACAGCTGGTGAATGCGGTGGATGGCCTTGGACGTAAAAGGCAGCGCTGTCACCATGCCTGCTACCGACAGCCGGTGTGCGATGTACTGTGTGGTCTCGTTTTCGGACAACGCGCCCAGGTGAAAGCGGGCAATGACGCGTTGCGCGAGCTGCTCCAGATCGGGCCGTGCCAGCATGGTGCGCAGTTCCGGCTGGCCGATCAGGATGATCTGCAACAGCTTGCGCTCATTCGTTTCCAGATTGGTCAGCAGACGCAGCTGCTCCAGCACGTCGGCGGAGAGGTTTTGCGCTTCGTCGATGATGAGCACGTTGTTCTGCCCGACCGCATGGGTGCGCAGCAGGAACTCGTTCAGCGGGTCGATGAAATCCTTGACCGTGGCCGCCTCAGACCCCTGATGCGCATACGGAATGCGGAACTCTTCACAGATCGACTTCAGCAACTCGGGTACCGTGAGCTTGGGGTTGAAGATGTAGGCGACGTTGCAGCGTTTCGGGAGCTGCTCCAGAAAGCAGCGGCACACGGTGGTCTTGCCCGCACCGATCTCGCCGGTGAGCAACACAAAGCCGCCGCCGCCCCGCAGTCCATACAGCAGGTGCGCCAAAGCCTCCCGGTGCCGCTCGCTCATGAAGAGGTATTGCGGGTTGGGCGCTATCGAAAAGGGGTCCTGCTTCAGGCCAAAAAACTTCGCGTACATGGGTCAGAGCATACGTGGGTGGCTGATCGGGTGCAATGCGGGGCGACTCAAATCAGCATCCCAGCTGATCAGCCAGCGCCAGAAAATCTCTGGCGTGCCAGGTATTGGCGGGGTCGGGTGACACGTCTTTGGGGTGGGACTGACCGAACTCGTAAGGTCGCTCGATGTAAGCCGTCTGCAGTCCGCAGCCGCGCGCCGCAGCCAGATCGTCCTGGTGCGCTGCGACCAGCATCACGTCAGACGCGGGCAGATCAAACACCCTGGCCACGCCCAGATAGGTGGCCGGGTCGGGCTTGTAGGCGCGAAACACCTCGGCGGACAGAATGCAATCCCACGGCAGTGCGCCGCGCTTGGCCATGTTGGTGAGCAGGCCGATGTTGCCATTGGATAGCGTGCAAATGGTGAAGCGTGTTTTGAGGCGCGTCAGGCCCGCCACCACATCCGGCCAGGGGTCCAGCCGGTGCCAGGCCTTGTTCAGATGCCGCTTTTGCGCCTCAGTCAGGTGGGACAGGCCAAACTGATCCAGAATGCCGTCCAGAATGAGGCGATGCAGGTCGTCAATCAGTGTCCAGCCCAACTCACCCGACATCACCCGGCGCATGGCGGGCTGGTAACCCGCACGCCAGGCCATGGCAAATTTGCCACCGTTCACCTCCGGACGCAGTGCCAGAACTTCTCGCGCGATGCCACCGTGCCAGTCCACGACTGTGCCGAAGACGTCAAAGGCCAATACGGACGGCGGGCGGGAGGTTGGGGATGCATTCACGGTTTCATTCTAAGCGGGCCGGTCGATGGGCAGTATGCTATAAATAACATAGCTACTCACGCATGTTCCGTGAGAGCCAAGTGCCAATTTGGCACATGATTTTTTTCGTTTTTTGCCTTCAAGCAAAATACGGCCATGGTGAACCCGCTTTTCCAGTGGTTCACCGCCACGACGCCAAGGGGGATCATCATGAGCACACGTCGCCAGCATGTTGTAAAAATTCTGTTTTGTCTGACCGCCATCTGGGCAGTTTCCGGTTGCGCCCTCATCGACAAGGACGCCCATCTGGCAGCGTTCAGCACGACGATGACGGGTATTAACGAAGTTCCGCTGGTCGCCACCAACGGTACCGGCCGGGTGGATGCCGTTCTCGACACCAATACCCGCCTGTTTCGCTGGAAAGTCTCTTATCAAGGCCTGACTGGCGTTGCCACAGCGGGGCATTTTCACGGGCCTGCCGCTGTCGGCGTCAACGCCGGCGTGGCGCTGGCCTGGCGCAATCCCATGACGAGCCCGATGGAAGGCAGTGCCACCCTCACTGCAGCACAGGCCGCAGATTTGCTGGCTGGCAAGTGGTATGCGAATATTCACACCACAGTGCACCCAACCGGCGAGATTCGCGGGCAGATGATCCTGCGCAGATAACCTGCCCCCGCGCTTCGCTGCCCTCCGAAGGAGGGCGTTTTGCCTTGGGGCGGCCCGGCGGCAATGACCTATCGGTCCACCGCAAAGGTCAGGGTGTTGCGTCCATTTTCCTTGGCTTCATACATGGCCACGTCGGCTTGTTTGAGCACTTCACTGGGTGAGCGAATCGTGTCATTGAAAATCGTGGCACCAATGCTGGGCGTACTCAGAAACGCGTGTTCGCCCAGTTGATAAGGTTCATTCAGCGCGGCGAGAATTTTCTCCCCCACGATCTGCGCCTGCGCGCGCGCTTCAGTGGCGTTGACATGCAGATCTTCAATCAGTACCACGAATTCGTCGCCACCGAGCCGGGCCACCGTATCCACACCACGCACGCTGTTCTTCAGGCGTTCGGCGACCTGTTGCAGCAGCAGGTCGCCCACGTCATGACCGAGTGAGTCATTGAGCTTCTTGAAGTGGTCCAGATCCAGAAAGAGCAAGGCACCATGCTGTTTGTTGCGAACGTTGGCCTCTACCGCGCGTTGCAGACGATCCATGAGCAAGCGCCGGTTGGGTAAACCAGTCAGCACGTCCTGAAAGGCCATTTGCCGGATGGTGTCTTCCGATTTTTTGCGTTCGGTGACA
>JAABRC010000444.1 GCA_011391115.1 Candidatus Egaibacter danicus
CGGGCTCTGGATACGACATCCAGGCCTAGCGGCGTGAGCTCATTGCGCTTGCCAATGCGGTCCAGCACCTTGCCGCCCAGGTCGTCTTCCAGGCTTTGAATGCTGCGGCTCAAAGCCGATTGGGTGATGAACAACTTCTCGGCCGCGCGGCTGAACGAGCCGGTGTCGGCCAGGGCCAGCAGGTGCTCCAGATGCTTGATGTTCATGGCCGGCGGACCTCCAACGGGATCCCAAACAATGAGATAAATGAATGATAACCAGAAACATTAGTCATTGGACACATTGATTGTGGCCGCCTACCATTTGCCTGCCAGCCATCTTCACCACCCCTTTTCCTGGAGTTCGACATGCACCCCATCCCCGGCTCACTGATTCGGCACTGCAGCGCGTTGTTTGTCGGCCTTGCGCTGGCAGCTTCCGTTGCCGCGCAGACGTATCCGTCCAAACCCGTCAGCATGATCGTGGCCTTTCCGCCGGGCGGTGGCTCGGATGTGCTGGGGCGCGCCGTTGGCAAAGGCATGGCTGAAGTATTTGGCCAGCCCGTCATCGTCGAAAACGTCGTGGGCGTGGGAGGCTCCCTGGGTGTGCTCAAGGCAGCCAATGCCCAGCCTGATGGCTACACCATTCTGGCGGGCTCACCTCTGGAACTGATCTACACGCCATTGGGTATCGCGGCGGCCAAGAACAAACCGGAGGACATGCGCCTGGCAGCCCTGGTGGGGCACACGCCGATTGCGATCGCCGTGCGCAAGGATTTGCCGGTGAACACGCTGGAAGAGTTTGTTGCACTGGCCAGGAAGGCTGACAAGCCTCTCAGCTTCGGTTCCACGGGGGTCGGCTCGCTGTACCACTTGATGGCAGAAAAGGCTCTGCAAACGGCAGGTGCCCGCGGCCTGCACGCGCCCTACAACGGCATGGCCCCCTACGTCAAGGATCTGATGGGTGGTGTGATTGATTTTGCTGTGGTCCCGCTGGTCGGCCCGGTACTGGGCGCGATTGACGGCGGCCAAATCAAGGCACTGGCCCTGGCCTCCAGTCAACCGTTGGCGCGCCTGCCCAAACTTCCCCTGGCAAGTGCCACCAAAGGCTTTGAAGACTATCAGTTCAGCATCTGGATTGGTGTACAGGCCAGCGCCAAGACGCCTGATGCACAAGTGGCCGCGCTGCACAAAGCCGCCTACACAGCGTTGTCCAACCCGGATATTCGCAAAGTCATCGAGACGGCAGGCAGCACGGTTGCCGAGCCCATGAGTCTGGCGCAACTCGATGCCTTCTATAAAAGGGAAGTGGTCAAGGGCGCTGCGATTGCCAAGTCCATCAAACTCGAACCGCAGTAATCCCATGTCCGCCACGCTGACAACACTGCATGCGAACGCAGATGCCTACACGGCGCTGCGCCGCGACCTCCACCAACACCCGGAGATCGGCTTCCAGGAATTTCGTACCAGCGACCTGGTGGCCGAGCGCCTGCAGTGCTGGGGCTACGAGGTCACGCGCGGGCTGGGCGGCACCGGGGTGGTGGGGCAAATCAAGCGCGGCATGGGCACGCGCAAGCTGGGCCTGCGGGCCGACATGGATGCCTTGCCCATTGTCGAGACCACGGGCTTGCCCTACGCCAGCCGCCATGCCGGTTTGATGCACGCGTGCGGCCATGATGGGCACACCGCGATGCTGCTTGCAGCCGCCGAGCATCTGGCAACGTCTGCGACGTTCGACGGCACGCTGACCCTGATTTTTCAGCCCGCCGAAGAAAGCCTGGGTGGCGCACGCAAGATGATGGAAGACGGCTTGTTTGACCGCTTCCCCTGCGATGCGATTTTTGCCATGCACAACATGCCGGGCTTTCGGCCAGGCCAGCTCCTGCTGCGCGAGGGCGCGACCATGGCGTCCAGCGAAAACATCCTGGTGCACATTGAAGGCAAAGGCGGCCACGGGGCCATGCCGCACCTGAGCGCTGACCCGGTCGTGGCTGGCGCATCCATCGTGATGGCGCTGCAAACCATCGTCTCGCGCAATGTGGCCCCGCTGCAAATGGCCGTGATTACGGTGGGCACTTTCCAGTCGGGCATTGCCAACAACGTCATCCCCCAAACCGCCACGCTCAAGCTCAGTGTGCGCGCGCTGGACCGGGGCGTGCGTGAGTTGCTGCGCAAGCGCATTGTGGAAGTCGTTGAGCTTCAGGCGCAAAGCTATGGCGTCACCGCGCGGGTCGAGTTTTTGCCCGGCTACCCGGTGCTGGTGAATACCCCGGCGGAGACGGCGCTGGCCCGTGAAGTGGCCATCGCGCTGGTGGGCGCCGACAACGTGGTGCTGCAAACCGAGCCGCTCACTGCCAGTGAAGATTTCGCCTACATGCTTGAAGAGGTGCCCGGCAGTTATCTGTTTATTGGCAATGGCGACGCCGCCAACGGGGGGCACGGGGCCTGCATGGTGCACAACCCCAACTACGACTTTGAAGATCGCAACATCCCCGTGGGTGCGGCGTTCTGGGTGACGTTGACGGAGCGCTTTCTGACCTAAACACGTTTTTCGAATTTCAGATCGGGAGAGACGAAGCGACGCTACAGCGCCGCTTTGCGCCGAAGGAGCAACCACCCCGGAAACTCTCAGGCAAAAGGACCGATTTGAATCGCTGATCTCTGAAGAGCTGCCGGGTTGAGTCGCCCGTCACACCGCAGGAGCAAGTGGATCCATCGCACACGATGGGCCACGAATCTCTCAGGTTCCAAACAGAGGGGGTGCATGCCGCGCATGGTGCGTGCGCGTGCTTTTTGTCCTCGCGACATCCCTGACTTGTCTGGAGATCTGAACCATGAAATCAATCGCAGTTATCGGCGGCGGCATCA
>JAABRC010000445.1 GCA_011391115.1 Candidatus Egaibacter danicus
GAGCCCGTCTGGGTGAGTTACATCGAAACCGGGCGCGTGGCACTGGGCGTTCTGGAAAGTGGTTTGATGGAGCATCAGATCGGTGTGCTCGAAGGTCCCTGCTGGCTCGATGCCAGTTCGGCCGTGCTCAATTTGCCGCATCTGGTGGACGCATTGGCCGACAGCCCGGTGGAATTGCGCCAGGTTGGCATTGACGATTTTCGCAAACGCATCGCCGACCTGCCTGAATCTGCCCAGGCTGTGCTGACCGATCTGGCCATCGCGCACCGGCGCCAAACCGAGTTTGCCGTGAGTCGGCTTACCAAGGATGCCGAGGCGCGTTGCGCCGAATGGCTGCTGAGCCATGCCCGGTCTGGAGCTCAGGGCCAGATGGCAGTCGAATTGCACCAGCGCAAGCGCAGCATTGCGGTGCAACTGGGCATCGCCCCCGAGACTTTCTCGCGCGTGCTGCGCCATCTGCGCGAGCAGAGCCTGATCAGCGGCTCGGGCCGGGTGCTTAACCTGCTCAACCCCAACGCGCTGCGCTCGCTCGCCGGAGTCTGAGCCTTTGCGGGTCAGACCAAACTTGAGACCTTGCGGGTCAGACCACTCGCGCAGCGACGTGCTCTGACCCCAACTGAATAAGTTAACTGTTTAAGTTTGCAATGCCCACAACACCCGCTCGGCCGTGGCGGGTGCATTGAGTTGCACTGCTTGATGGTTGCCGCGCGCCTGGGCAACCGCGTCACGCAGGGCCTCATACACGCTGATGGCCAGCATCAGCGGCGGTTCGCCCACCGCCTTGGAGCCAAACACGTTGTCCTCGGTGTTGGCCTCGGGCCATAAATCGACCCTGAATTGGGCTGGCACATCGCCGGCCGTCGGAATTTTGTAGGTGCTGGGTGCGTGCGTGGTCAGCCGTCCCTGGTCGTTCCACACCAATTCTTCTGAGGTTAGCCAGCCCATGCCTTGCACAAAGCCGCCCTCAATCTGACCGATGTCGATGGCCGGATTGAGGGAGCGGCCGACATCGTGCAGGATGTCCACTTGCAACACGCGGTTTTCACCGGTCAGGGTGTCAATGGCCACTTCGGCGCACGCCGCGCCATAGGCAAAGTAATAAAACGGCCGCCCCGTCAGGGTCGTTTTGTCGTAGTGGATCTTGGGCGTGCGGTAAAAGCCATCGCTCCAGAGCTGGATGCGGTTGGCGTAGGCCAGCGCCACCACTTCCTTGAAACCGCGGGTGGCTTTGGGCGTGACGACCTGGCCCGCGGCAAACTGCACAGCGCCTGCGCCCACACCGTCCAGGCCGCTGACAAACGCCGCCAGGTTGTCACGCACATGGCGCGCGGCAAACTGGGCGGCGCGGCCGTTGAGGTCGGTGCCGGCTGATGCCGCGGTGGCCGAGGCGTTGGGGATCTTGCTGGTGTCGCTGGCGCTCATCCGCACCCGGTGCAGGGGCACGCCCAGCTCGTCGGCCACAATTTGGGCCACTTTGGTGTGCAGGCCTTGCCCCATCTCGGTGCCGCCATGGTTGACGGTGACGCTGCCGTCCAGATAGACATGCACCAGGGCACCCGCCTGGTTGAACAGCGTGGCGGTGAAGCTGATGCCAAATTTGACCGGCGTCAGGGCGATGCCGCGTTTGATCACCGCGCTGTTCTGGTTCCAGCTGGCAATGGCGTCGCGTCGTTGCCGGTATTTGGCGGTCTGTGCCAGCTGTGAAATCAACGGTTGCAGGATGTTGCCCTCGACCGTCATGCCGTAGTGCGTGGTGTTGCGCTGGGCTCCACAAATTTCATCGCTGTACAGGTTGCGTAGCCGCACGGCGAGCGGGTCCAGCCCGAGGTGACGGGCGATGTCGCCCAGAATGGCCTCGGTGACAATCATCCCCTGCGGTCCGCCAAAGCCGCGAAACGCGGTGTGGCTCTGGGTGTTGAGCTTGCAGCGGTACGAGGTGATCTCGACGTCTTGCAGAAAATACGCGTTGTCGACATGAAAAACGGCGCGGTCCGCCACCGGACCCGATAAATCGGCGCTGAAACCGCAGTGCGCCAGCATTTGCAATTGCAGGCCGCACAGCCGCCCGCTGTCGTCGAACCCCACGCAGTACTCAAAACTGAATGGATGGCGCTTGCCGGTGACCAAGAAATCATCATCGCGGTCGAGCCGCAGCTTCACGGGTCGCTGCAACTTGTGCGCCGCCACTGCCGCCCAGACGGCCAGATGGCCGGCCTGTGTTTCCTTGCCGCCAAAGCCGCCGCCCATGCGCCGGCATTGCACCGTCACCGCGTGGTTGTCCAGCCCAAGGGCGTGGGCCACCCAGTGCTGCACCTCGCCGGGATGCTGGGTGCTGCTGTGAATCAACCACTGGTTTTGCTCCTGGGGCAGCGCATAGGCCACCTGGCCTTCCAGGTAAAAGTGTTCCTGGCCGCCCACTTCGAGCGTGCCCTGCAGGGTGTGCGGCGCGCTCGCCAGGGCCTGCGCCGCATCGCCCCGGCGCACGGTCACCGGCGGCAGCACAAAACTTTGTGCGGCCAGCGCCTCGCGCACGTTCAGGATGGCGGGCAGCGGCTCGATGTGCGGCGTGACCAGCCGCGCCGCACGGCGCGCCAGCATCACGCTGTCGGCCACCACCAAACCAATGACCTGGCCCACGTGCTGCACCGTGTCTTGCGCAAACACGGGCTCGTCGCCGGCAAAGGCGGCCAGCATCGGGCTGCCCGGCACATCGGCCGCCAGCAACACGGCGTGGACACCGGACAGGGCCAGCGCCGCCTGTGTGTCTACCCCCAGCAGCTTGCCGTGCGCCACTCTGGACAGCACGGGCGCGGCGTAAAGGGTGCCGCGCAGCTCCGGGATGTCG
>JAABRC010000446.1 GCA_011391115.1 Candidatus Egaibacter danicus
TTCGGCTTCCCGTTCATCCTGGCTGTGCGGGGTGCACGGGGTACCGGGCTGAGCAAGCAGCAGATCATCGACACGTTTGAGCGCCGGCTGCATGGGCATCCCGGCTTCGAGTTGCAGGAGTGCCTGCGCAACATTCATCGCATCGTCGAAATCCGCCTGAACGACAAATTCGGCGTCGAGCCGATCATCGGCAATCTGGTGTGGGACTGGCATGAGGCACTGGCTGCGTACACCGATCCGGGTTACGCTGAAAAAGGGCAGCTCACGGTGACTTATCTGACGGACGCCCACCGGGCGTGTGCCGCCCAGATCAAGATCCAGATGCTGGAGTGCGGCTTTGACGACGTGCGCATTGACGCGGTTGGCAATGTGGTGGGGCGCTACCTTGCCAGCGAACCATCCGCCAAAACTTTGCTGACCGGCTCGCATTACGACACCGTTCGAAACGGCGGCAAATACGACGGTCGCCTGGGTATTTTTGTGCCCATGGCCTGCGTGCGCGAACTCAAACGCCTGGGCAAGCGGCTCCCCTTTCACTTTGAAGTGGTGGGATTTGCCGAGGAAGAGGGCCAGCGCTACAAAGCCACTTTTCTGGGCTCCGGTGCATTGGTGGGTCAGTTCGATTCCCGCTGGCTTGACCAGAAAGACGGCGACGGCATTTCCATGCGGGAAGCCATGGCCCATGCAGGACTCAACATCGATGACATTGCCGGGCTGACGCGCGATCCGTCCAGGTATCTCGGCTTTGTCGAAGTGCATATCGAACAAGGCCCGGTTCTGAACGAGCTGGATTTACCGCTGGGCGTGGTCACATCCATCAACGCCAGCGCACGCTACGCCGCGGAGGTTATCGGCACCGCCTGCCACGCCGGCACCACCCCGATGGACCGGCGCAGCGATGCGGCGGCAGCAGTAGCGGAAGTCATTCTTGCGGCTGAAAGACGTGCCGCGCAGGACGGTGACTCGGTCGCCACCGTGGGCCAACTGCTGGTGCCCAGCGGGTCCATCAACGTGGTGCCGGGGCGCTGCCAGTTCACGCTGGACATGCGCGCACCGAGCAACGGACAGCGTGATGCCCTGGTGAATGACATCCTCGCATCATTGGCCACCACTTGTGAGCGCCGCCAGGTGCGCTACACGCTGGAAGAAACCATGCGCGCGTCGGCCGCACCCAGTGCGCCGGAATGGCAAAAGCGCTGGGAGCGCGCGGTCGATGCCCTGGGTGTTCCACTGCATTGCATGCCCAGCGGCGCGGGCCATGACGCCATGAAGCTGTTTGAAGTGATGCCCCAGGCCATGCTGTTTGTGCGCGGCCAAAACTCGGGTATCAGCCACAACCCGCTGGAATCAACCACCAGCGACGACATGCAACTCGCGGTTGACGCCTTTTCGCTACTGCTTGAAAAGCTGGCTGCCGAATTCTGATTTTCTTACGTACTGAACCTTATGAATACCTACGAACAACTCGATGCCTGGATTGATGCCCACTTTGACGAGCAAGTGCGCTTTCTGCAAGAACTGATCCGCGTGCCCACCGACACACCACCCGGCAACAATGCGCCCCATGCCGAGCGCACGGCCGAGCTGCTGCACGGCTTCGGGCTGGATGCCGAGAAGCACCCCGTGCCCGAAGCCGAAGTCAAAGCGTTCGGGCTGGAAAGCGTCACCAACCTGGTCGTACGCCGGAAATACGGCCCCGGCAAAACCGTGCTGCTCAACGCCCATGGCGATGTGGTTCCGCCCGGTGAAGGCTGGACCAAGAACCCCTATGGCGGCGAGATTGAGAACGGCAAAATTTACGGGCGTGCGGCAGCCGTCAGCAAGTGCGATTTTTCTACCTATGCCTTTGCGGTGCGCGCACTGGAAGCCGTTGCCAAACCGAAGACAGGCAGCGTAGAGCTGCTGTTCACCTACGACGAAGAGTTTGGTGGCGAGGTGGGGCCGGAGTGGCTGCTCAAACACAAGATCATCAAACCTGATTTGATGATTGCCGCAGGCTTCAGCTACCAGGTCATCACGGCGCACAACGGCTGTTTGCAGATGGAAGTCACCGTGCACGGCAAGATGGCGCACGCCGCCATTCCGGACTCGGGCGTGGACGCCATGCAGGTGGCGGTGAGCATCCTCAGCGCGCTGTATCAGCAAAACACGCTGTACAAACAAATCAGCTCCGAAGTGGCCGGCATCAACCATCCGTATCTGAACGTCGGCATGATTGAAGGTGGCACCAACACCAACGTGGTGCCCGGTCGCGTGACGTTCAAGCTGGACCGGCGCATGATTCCCGAGGAGAACCCGGCCGAAGTGGAAGCCACCCTGCGCAAGATCATCACCGATACCGCTGCGCAGCATGCAGGCGTGACCGTGGATATCAAACGCATGCTACTCGCCAATGCCATGCGGCCGCTGCCCGGCAACAAACCACTGGTAGACGCCATCCAGAAGCACGGCGAGCAGGTGTTTGGCGAAAAGATTCCCGCGCTGGGAACACCGCTGTACACCGACGTGCGCCTGTTCTGTGAGGCCGGCATTCCCGGGGTCATTTACGGCGCCGGGCCACGCACGGTGCTGGAGTCGCACGCCAAGCGCGCCGACGAGCGGCTGGAGCTGGAAGACCTGCGCCGCGCCACCAAGGTGATTGCCCGTGCGCTGAGCGATCTGCTGGCCTGACCAGTCAGCACCCGCCTGTTCATTCAGGCACCAAAAGTTAAAAGCACACCGCCTGAAACCCCATGAATGCCCGCAGCATTCTGGGGTTTTCCCTTATCTGGATTATGGCCAAAGTGTATACAGTTTGGCGTACAGAGTGAAGAACAATATTCATATCTGAAATCTGGACCC
>JAABRC010000447.1 GCA_011391115.1 Candidatus Egaibacter danicus
TTTCCGTTCCTAGGCGACAGTGCCGTGGCGACCTCGGTGGCCTACCAGCGCACCTACAGCAAATACTTCGCACCGCTGGGTGAACACCGCGGGGTGAAAGTGCTGGGGGTGTTCACCCACGGCCCTGGCATCATTTTCAACTCCAAGAAGCCGGTGGCCAGCGCCGCCGATGCAGCCTCGCTGAAATTCCGTATCGGCGGCGGCAACATCAATGAGCTGTCCAAGGCCATGGGATGGAACACCACCCTCAAGGCGGCACCCGAGTCCTTCGAGCTGCTGTCCACCGGCGTGATGGACGGCACCTTCTTCCCCGACGAGTCGTTGGCGTCGTTCAAGCTCAGCATGATCAAGCACGCCACGACCTTTCCCGGCGGCCTGTACAACACCAGCTTCGTGTTCATGATGAACCCCGCCAAGTACAACGGCCTGTCAGCACAGGACAAGGCAGTCGTCGACAAACTCTCGGGCGAGGTGGCCGCGCGCATGTTCGGCGAGGGCTGGGACAAGGTGGACGCCGCCAGCCGAGACGGTGTGCAGAAGGCGCAAGGCGTGACCCGCATCCAGGCTGACAAGGCCTTTGTGAAGGCCGTGGCCGACAAGCAGGACTACCTCGAAACCAAATGGGCAGCGGCGGCACAGGTCAAGGGCTTGGTTGATCCGAAGAAGGTGCTGGCCGAGTTTCGCGCCGAGATCAAGAAGGTCAAGTAAGCTCCGCTCGGCGGCGTGTGCCGCGCGCTGGCCAGGCCCAGGGGCCGCTGCGACTGCCGCCCGGCAGGCTCAGCGGCCTCATTTCCATACACTGCTCCACCATGCACAGAACCATCGACCGGCTGTTGTACTGGTCCACCGGCCTCATGGCCGCAATGGCCCTTTTTTCCATCATGTGGCTGACCGTCATTGACGTCACGGGCCGCAAGTTTTTAAGTCAGTCGGTGCCAGGAAGCCTGGAACTGACCGAAGTACTGATGGTGGTCGTCATCTTTGCCGCCTTGCCCATGGTGTCCTGGCGCAGCGAACATGTGGTGTTCGACACGCTGGACAGCTTTATCCCGGCATGGTTGCGCGGCATTCAGGCCCGCATGGTCCATCTGGTGTGCGCTGGCGCTTTTGCCTTCTTCGGACGCCTGATGGTGATGCGCGCGGAACGGTTCGCCGAATACGGTGACACCACCGTGCATCTCGCGCTGTCCATTGCTCCGGTGGCATGGCTGATGGCGGCACTGCTTGCCGTCACGGGCCTAGCCCACCTCCTGCTCGCGTTCATTCCGGTGGCGCCGGATGGCCACGCCCAGCATGCAGCGGAGGGTTCGTCATGACAACCGCGCTGCTGGGTTTCCTCGCCGTCTTCGCATTGGCGTTCCTGCGCATTCCCTTGGCGGTGGCCATGTCGGTGGTCGGGCTGGTGGGGCTGGGTTTGCTGCGCGGCTGGCAACCGGCCTACGCCAGCACCAGCCAGGTGATCTTTGAGACCGGTTTCCACTATGTGCTCTCGGTCATCCCGCTGTTCGTGCTGATGGGCAACTTCGTCGCCCGCGCCGGCATGGCCAAAGAACTGTTCACGGCTGCCAATGCTTTCGTAGGCCACTTCCGGGGTGGACTGGCCATGGCCAGCATCATCGCCTCGGGCGGCTTCGGCTCGATCTGCGGCTCATCGATCGCCACCGCCGCCACCATGACCCGCGTCGCCTACCCCGAAATGAAGGCGCACGGCTACAAAGCCACGCTGGCGACCGGCGCCATCGCGTCTGGTGGCACGCTGGGCATCCTGATCCCGCCGTCCACCGTTTTGGTCATCTACGGGATCATCACCGAGACCGACATCGGCAAGCTGTTCGTTGCCGGCATCCTGCCCGGCATCGTGGCCATCGCCTGCCTGTGTCTGGCGGTCGTGTTCGTCACCTGGCGCGACCCGTCTGCCGGACCGCCGGCCGAACGCTTCAGCTGGCGCGAGCGCTTGGCCGCGATCCGCAGCATCTGGGGTGTGGCCATTCTGTTCGCGCTGGTTATTGGCGGCATCTACGGCGGCGTTTTTACCGCAACCGAAGGTGCAGGGGTCGGCGCGGCGGGCGCCTTCCTGTTCGCCCTGCTGCGCAGGACGTTGAGCCTGCGGGTACTGCTGGACATCCTCATCGAGAGTACCCGTACCACGGCAATGCTGTTCATGATCCTGATTGGGGCGATGATTTTCACCAATTTCATCAATTTCACCAGCATGCCGGCCGAACTGCGCGACTACGTACTGCAGTTCAGTCCTACCCCGCTCATGGTGGTTGTGATGATGATGGGCATTTACCTGGTGCTGGGCATGGTGATGGAAGAACTGGCCATCGTGCTGCTGACCATTCCGGTGTTTTTTCCGATCGTCATCGGGCTGGGATTCGACCCGGTGTGGTTCGGCATCCTGATCGTCACGGTTGTTGAAATCGGCATGATCTCGCCGCCGGTCGGCCTGAACCTGTTCGTCATCAACTCGCTATTGCCCAGCGTTAACCTGGGCACCCTTTACCGGGGGGTCTGGCCCTTTGTGGCGGCCGACGTCGTGCGACTGGGCATTCTGATCGCTTTCCCCGCCATCGCGCTTTGGCTGCCGGGCATGATGGCCCGGTGAAAAGCCGGCCGAATGAACATAGCGGGCGAGCAGGAATCAGGCGAGGGCTATTTTCGCCCGCGCTCTTAGGCTGGCGGCGGGTTCATGTGAACTACCCGCTGCGGGAAGGGGATCGAAATCTTGTGCTCCCGAAGCGCCGCGAGAATCTTGATGTTGATCAGGGACCGCAAATTGAGCTGACCATTCTCCGGGTCTGCGATCCAGTACCCGAGCGTGAACTCCA
>JAABRC010000448.1 GCA_011391115.1 Candidatus Egaibacter danicus
CGCCGAGTGCTCCCCTTGACCACCGAGGTTTTGAACTCTGCCAACAAGCACTTACACGATGTGGACGTGGTCGCGTACACCCGTGGGCCGGGGCTGGCGGGCGCTTTGCTGGTGGGGGCCGGTGTTGCTTGTGCGCTGGGTGCTGCCCTGGACAAGCCTGTCATTGGGGTCCACCATCTGGAAGGGCATTTGCTGTCGCCATTTATGAGCAGCGACCCGCCGGAGTTTCCTTTCATCGCCTTACTGGTTTCGGGTGGTCACACGCAATTGATGCGGGTGGATGGAGTAGGGCATTACGAGATGCTCGGAGAAACGATTGACGATGCCGCAGGTGAGGCCTTTGACAAGTCCGCCAAACTGATGGGTCTGGGGTATCCCGGCGGGCCTGCACTGGCGCGCATGGCGGAGCGCGGGAGCGGCACTGCTTACAAACTGCCGCGCCCTTTGTTGCACAGTGGCGATCTGGATTTCTCTTTTGCAGGGCTGAAAACGGCCGTGTTGGTTCAAGCGCAGCGCATGGTTGCGGCGCAAGCTGCGCAGGTGAGTGGTGTCCCGGCGCCGAAAGCCCAAGCCAACCACGGATCGACGGCCGGGTTCGAGACCTTGCCCGAATCTCTGCGTGCAGATTTGGCAGCATCCACACAGGCCGCTATCGTGGACGTGCTGGTTAAAAAGTCGCTGATGGCATTGAAGCTCACCGGCCTCAGTCGCTTGGTGGTCGCTGGCGGGGTGGGTGCAAATCAAAGCTTGCGCCAACAATTGAATGCCGAGTGCGCCAAACGCAAATTCCGGGTGCATTACCCGGAATTGCACCTGTGCACTGACAACGGCGCCATGATCGCCATGGCAGCTGCCATGCGTTTACAAGGCGGCTTGCAAGTCAGCACGCGCAGTTATGCGTTCGACGTCAAGCCGCGATGGCCGCTTGACGCCATTCTGGGGTAATGCTTTTATTGAATGGGCAGCTCGGTGGCTGCGCTGACAGGCACCAGTTTGGCGAGTTTCAACGTTAAAACACCGTTTTCGAGCTTGGCCTGGCTCTGTGCTGTGTCAATGTCTTGTGGCAACTCGTAGGCTGCTCGGTAGCTGCGCGCCGCACCCTCTTTGCTGGTGATGCGAACCACCGCGCCCTCAAGCGCAATGGTCAAATCATCGCGGCTAACACCAGGCATGTCAAAGCTCAGCGTGAAGCTGGTTTCGTCTTGCGCAAAGGTTCCTGGCTGGTTGCGGCTTGTACGCAAAGCATCTCCCATGAATCGCTCAAGGGAAGGGGAGGTTGCGGCGAAGGCTTGACGACGATATTGCGGATGTGCGGTGGAGGCGAAAAACATGGTGGAATCCTTGTAAACTGCACGGCGCTCACCGTGAGCCCCGCATGGACCTAAGCTGTGTCCTTTCGCTCTCATTTCAAGAAAAAAATCTCGCTTTTATTGTTGCTATGCGCCTCTTGAAATCGAATGCATCAACGCAATTTGGGCGCGCGCTTCGCAGGAAAAAGGCAGACGGCCGCGGCCGTTCTGAGCGGTGGGCAGAAGTCTAAGGCGCGTGGTCATGGAGCCAGCCGTCAGCCGCTGGAGAAGGAAATCCCCATTTCCAGCTATAATTGAACGGCTTTGCACTGTGCAGGGCGCACGCCCGTAGCAGTTCCAGCCGTGGGCGCAAGTTTAAAACCAAGGAAATCCAAATGATTGCATCCAGCATTAAAGCCGCTGTCGTCAAAGACAACGCACGTAGCCCAGCCGACACCGGCAGCCCGGAAGTCCAAGTCGCTTTGTTGACCGCCCGTATCAACGAACTCATGCCTCACTTCAAGACTCATGCCAAAGACCACCACGGTCGTCGCGGCTTGGTGCGTATGGTTAACACCCGCAAGAGCTTGTTGTCGTACTTGAACAAAAAAGACCACGACCGTTACGTTGCCCTGATCGCCAAGCTGGGTCTGCGTAAGTAATCGCTTGCACGAATGTTGAACGCCTGAGTTAGGTTCCTAGCTCAGGCGTTTTTTACTTCGGAGACGGCAAAAACAGTACGAAGCTGTGTCATTCCAGAGGTGCTTAGCTCTACAGAGTTGAGTTTGTCTGGAATGGCATCGTGGACTGTAATGTTGAATCCGGGCTTGGGCGAGGTGGCCTTTACCTCCCAATTGATTCCCAAAATAAACGGAGAACCACAATGACAATGTTCAAAAAAGTAACGAAGACCTTCCAGTGGGGTCAGCACACCGTCACCATGGAAACGGGTGAAATCGCACGCCAATCGACCGGCGCCGTATTGTTGGACATGGACGGCACCGTAGTGTTGGCCACCGTGGTTGCCAAAACTGAAGGCAAGCCTGGTCAGGACTTCTTCCCTTTGACGGTGGATTACCTTGAGAAATCGTACGCTGCCGGCAAGATCCCCGGAAGCTTTTTCAAGCGTGAAGGCCGCCCGAGCGAGTTCGAGACGCTGACCAGCCGCCTGATCGATCGCCCAATTCGTCCCTTGTTTCCTGAGGGATTCTTCAACGAAGTGCATGTGGTCATTCACACCGTGTCCTTGAATCCTGAGGTCGATGCCGACATTGCTGCCATGATCGCTGTCAGCGCTGCCTTGTCTGTGAGCGGCGTGCCATTCAATGGCCCCATCGGCGCAGCGCGCGTGGGCTATGTCAACGGTGAATACGTGTTGAACCCGGGTCAGACCCAGCGCAAAGACTCGATCATGGACCTCGTAGTCGCAGGTACTGAATCCGCTGTGCTAATGGTGGAATCTGAAGCCCAGCAGTTGTCTGAAGAAATCATGCTCGCAGGTGTGGTTTACGGTCACGAGCAAAGCGCTATTGCGATCA
>JAABRC010000449.1 GCA_011391115.1 Candidatus Egaibacter danicus
CTGCGCAGCCTGCAGGCCAGCGAGTGGAAGCCCGGCGACATGATCCCGAGCGAATTCGATCTGGCCGCCCGTTTCAAGGTCAGCCAGGGCACCGTGCGCAAGGCGATCGACGAGCTCGCCACCGACAACCTGCTGGTGCGCCGCCAGGGCAAGGGCACGTTCGTGGCCACCCATTCCGAACAGCACATCCAGTACCGGTTCCTGCGCCTGCTTCCCGACACCGGCTCGCTCGAAGACCAGGGCCCGGCAGAACGCCGCATCATCGAATGCCGTCGACTGCGCGCGCCCGCCGAGGTGGCCCGCCAGCTCGCCCTGCGCACCGGCGACCCGGTGCTGCAGGTCAGGCGCGTTCTCAGCTTCGCCCAATTGCCCGCCATCCTCGAAGAGCTCTGGCTGCCCGGCGTGCCGTTCAAGGGGTTGACCATCGAGACCCTGTCGGACGACAAGGGTCCGATGTACGCCCTGTTCGAGGCCCAGTTCGGTGTGCGCATGGTGCGCGCCGTGGAGAAGATCAAGGCCGTTGCGGCGGACGGCGAAGCGGCCAACCTGCTCGGCGTGCCCGAAGGAGCCCCGCTGCTCAGCGTGGAGCGCCTGGCCTTCACCTACAACGACACACCGATGGAGTTGCGGCGCGGCCTTTACCGCACCGACGCCCGTCACTATCGCAACGAACTGAGCTGAATCGCACCTTGCCATGCCCTTGATAGCCCTGTACCTGCAGACAATGTCAGCGTTCGGTATGGTGCGTTGCAATAGAATTTGACACCCGGTGGCCACGGTTACCAACGCGTTACATCACCTTCACCCCTTCCCGCATCTCCCCTGCGCAAGAAAGCCCCACCATGACCGAGTTGACCAAAAAGCGGCCCGAGTTCCGCAACATCAACGCATTCAAGGACCTCACCACCTACCGCCTGCCCCCGGCTGGCTGGGTGTCGATCCTGCACCGCGCCAGTGGCGGCCTGATGTTCATCCTGTTGCCCCTGATCGTCTGGCTGTTCGACACCTCGGTCTCCTCGGAGATCTCTTTCGCGCGCTTCAGCTCGGCCTTCTCGGCCGGTGTGGGCTTCGTGCCGGGCTGGTTCTTCAAGCTCGTGGTGCTGGCGCTGATCTGGGCCTACCTGCACCACCTCATTGCCGGCGTGCGTCACCTCTACATGGATGCGCGCCACGCCGTCACCAAGGAATTCGGCAAGTCTTCCGCCATCTTCACGCTGGTGGTCAGCATCGGCCTGACCGTTGTGCTCGGCGCCAAGCTGTTCGGCCTCTACTGATCCCGCGAACCCACTCAAGGACCCACAAGATGTCTGTCAATTACGGTTCCAAACGCGTCGTCACCGGCGCCCACTACGGTTTGCGCGACTGGCTTGCGCAGCGCATCACGGCCGCCATCATGGCGCTGTTCACCCTCGTCGTGCTGGCACAAGTGCTGCTGACCAGCGGCCCGTTGGGCTACGAGGGCTGGGCCGGCATCTTTGCCGCGCAATGGATGAAGGCCCTCACATTCGCTGTTTTCCTCGCCCTGACCTACCACGTGTGGGTCGGCATGCGCGACATCTGGATGGACTACGTCAAGCCGGCAGGCATTCGCCTGGTGCTGCACGTGTTCACCATGGTCTGGCTGCTGTCCTGCCTGGGTTGGGCCGTTCAAGTTCTCTGGAGGCTCTGAAACAATGACCGCAACTGCAAACCTTCCCAAACGTCAATTCGACGTCGTCATCGTCGGTGCCGGTGGCTCCGGCATGCGCGCCTCGCTGCAGCTGGCGCGCGCCGGCCTCAAGGTGGCCGTGCTCTCCAAGGTGTTCCCCACCCGTTCGCACACGGTGGCCGCTCAGGGCGGCATCGGCGCCTCGCTCGGCAACATGAACGAGGACAACTGGCACTACCACTTCTACGACACCATCAAGGGCTCCGACTGGCTCGGTGACCAGGATGCGATCGAATTCATGTGCCGCGAAGCGCCCAAGGTGGTGTACGAACTCGAACACTTCGGCATGCCGTTCGACCGCAATCCGGACGGCACGATCTACCAGCGCCCGTTCGGCGGCCACACCGCGAACTACGGCGAGAAGCCGGTGCAACGCGCCTGCGCCGCGGCCGACCGCACTGGCCACGCGATGCTGCACACGCTCTATCAACAGAACGTGCAGGCCCGCACCACCTTCTTCGTCGAATGGATGGCGCTGGACCTGATCCGCGACGCCAGCGGCGACGTGCTGGGCGTCACGGCCATGGAAATGGAGACCGGTGAAACCTATGTGCTCGAGGCCAAGACCACACTGCTGGCCACCGGCGGCGCCGGTCGCATCTTCGCGGCCTCCACCAATGCCTTCATCAACACCGGCGACGGGCTGGGCATGGCGGCGCGTGCCGGCATTCCGCTCGAAGACATGGAGTTCTGGCAGTTCCACCCCACCGGCGTGGCCGGTGCCGGTGTGCTGCTGACCGAAGGCTGCCGCGGCGAAGGCGCCATCCTGCTCAACAGCGAAGGCGAGCGTTTCATGGAGCGCTATGCGCCCACCCTGAAAGACCTCGCTCCGCGCGACTTCGTCAGCCGCTGCATGGACCAGGAAATCAAGGAAGGCCGCGGCTGCGGTCCGAACAAGGACTACGTGCTGCTCAAGCTCGACCACCTCGGGGCCGAGACCATCCACAAGCGCCTGCCTTCGGTGTACGAGATCGGTGTGAACTTCGCCAACGTCGACATCACCCGCGAGCCGATTCCCGTGGTGCCCACCATCCACTACCAGATGGGCGGCATTCCGACCAACATCAATGGCCAGGTGGTCACCCCCGATGGCCAGGGCAACCAGCAGGTGGTCAAC
>JAABRC010000450.1 GCA_011391115.1 Candidatus Egaibacter danicus
GCCGGTGCTGACGACCAATTGCTCCAACAACTACGGCCCGTACCACTTTCCCGAGAAGCTCATCCCGTTGGTGATCGTCAACGCGTTGGCTGGCAAGCCCCTGCCGGTATATGGCGACGGCCAGCAGATCCGCGATTGGCTGTATGTCAAAGACCATTGCAGCGCCATCCGCCGCGTGCTGGAGGGCGGCAAACCCGGCGAGACCTACAACGTGGGCGGCTGGAACGAGAAGGCCAATCTGGACATCGTGCGCACCATTTGCGGTCTGCTCGATTCGCTGCAGCCGCGTGCCGATGGCAAGCCCTACCAGGATCAGATCGCCTTCGTCACCGACCGCCCCGGCCACGACCGGCGCTATGCCATTGATGCGCGCAAGATCGAGCGCGAACTGGGCTGGAAGCCGGCCGAATCGTTCGAGACCGGCATTGCCAAGACCGTGGCCTGGTACCTGTCCAACCAGGACTGGGTGGCCAATGTGCAGAGTGGTGGCTACCGCGATTGGGTGCAAACGCAATACGGTGCCGCGGCGACTCAGGCCGCAGCCACAGCATGAAGATACTGCTATTGGGTACCGATGGCCAGGTCGGCTGGGAATTGCAGCGCAGTTTGGCCCCGCTGGGCGAGCTGGTGGTGATGGGGCTGGACCGCGCCACCAATCCCGCAGGCCTGAGCGGCGATTTCACGCAGCTGGACGCGCTGGCCGAGACCGTGCGCACGGTTCGCCCGGACGTGATCGTGAATGCGGCTGCGCACACGGCCGTGGACAAGGCGGAGAGCGAGCCCGATTTCGCCCGCTTGCTGAATGCGCTGGCACCCGGTGTGCTGGCCGATGAAGCACAAAAGCTGGGTGCCTGGCTGGTGCACTACAGCACCGACTACGTGTTTGACGGCAGTGGTGGCCAGCCCTGGAAAGAGGCTGATGCCACCGGACCACTGAGCGTGTACGGACAGACTAAGCTTGAAGGTGAACAGGCCGTCATGCGCTGCCAGCGCCATTTGATTTTCAGAACCAGTTGGGTCTATGCTGCGCGCGGTGGCAACTTCGCCAAGACTATGCTGCGCCTGGCCAAGGAGCGCGAGACGTTGCAAGTCATTGACGACCAGTTGGGCGCGCCCACGGGTGCCGATTTGATCGCTGATGTGACGGCCCATGCCATACGCCAGATCAAACCCGATCAGGCCGGTGGCGATATGGCGCTGGCTGGCATTTACAACCTGGTTGCCGGTGGCTGCACCAGTTGGTACGAGTACGCAAAACACGTGATTGACCTCGCAGAACATGCACAGCCTGCTATTAAAATAGTAGCAAAAGAGATCAAGGCAGTGCCCACCTCGGCTTTCCCCACGCCGGCCCGTCGGCCCCACAATTCGCGCCTGGATACCACCAAGCTGCAAACCACCTTTGGTTTGACCTTGCCAGCCTGGCAGGCTGGTGTAAACCGCATGTTGAACGAGATTGACTATGGCCGCAACCAATAAAACCACTTCCGTTTCCCGCAAGGGCATCATCCTGGCCGGAGGTTCTGGTACCCGCTTGCACCCTGCCACGCTCGCCATGAGCAAGCAGCTGTTGCCGGTGTATGACAAGCCAATGATTTACTACCCGCTGAGCACGCTGTTGCTGGCCGGTATCCGCGACATTCTGATCATCAGCACACCGCAGGACACGCCCCGGTTCGTGCAACTGCTGGGTGACGGCAGCCAGTGGGGCATCAACCTGCAATACGCGGTGCAGCCCAGCCCGGACGGCCTGGCACAGGCCTTCATCATTGGCGATCAGTTCATTGGCAACAATGACAGTGCCCTGGTGTTGGGAGACAACATTTTCTACGGACACGACTTGCAAATCCTCTTGCGCAATGCCGATGCGCAGCCTCAGGGTGCAACTGTGTTTGCCTACCATGTGCACGATCCCGAGCGTTACGGCGTGGTCGCCTTTGATGCCGCTGGCAAGGCGCGCAGCATTGAGGAAAAACCGGCCAACCCCCAAAGCAACTATGCAGTGACAGGGCTGTATTTTTATGACAACCAGGTGGTCGATATCGCCAAGGCGGTCAAGCCCAGCGCCCGAGGTGAACTGGAGATCACCGCCGTCAACCAAGCGTATCTGGATCTGGGGCAACTTAGTGTGCAAATCATGCAGCGCGGCTACGCGTGGCTGGACACCGGTACCCATGACAGCCTGCTGGAAGCGGGTCAATTCATTGCCACGCTGGAACGCCGCCAGGGACTCAAGATTGCGTGCATTGAAGAGATCGTCTGGCGCAATGGCTTTATTGGCAGCGAACAGTTGGCAAAATTAGCACAGCCGTTGGCCAAGAATGGCTATGGCCAGTACTTGCTGGGCTTGCTGAAGGAAGGGAAGCATCCATGAAAGTTACGCGAACCGATATACCGGACGTGATGCTGATTGAACCGCGTGTGTTTGGTGACGCCCGTGGCTTCTTTTTTGAAAGCTTCAATGCGCGTGCTTTCGCCGCAGCAACCGGAGTAGAAACCGATTTTGTGCAGGACAACCACTCCCGCTCTGCGCGCGGTGTTTTGCGGGGTTTGCACTACCAGATTCAGCAACCACAGGGCAAGCTGGTGCGGGTTGTGTCGGGTGAGGTGTTTGATGTCGCCGTTGACATACGCCGCTCGTCCCCCACTTTTGGAAAATGGGTGGGCGCGGTTTTGTCCGAGCAAAACAAGGCGCAGTTTTGGGTTCCCCCCGGGTTTGCGCACGGGTTTGTGGTGCTGTCCGATGCCGCTGAATTTTTGTACAAAACGACCGAGTACTATGCCCCGGAGCACGAGCAGTGCATCGCCTGGAATGA
>JAABRC010000045.1 GCA_011391115.1 Candidatus Egaibacter danicus
AATCCATCTTCATCCAACCCATCTCCACCCTGGCGCAGGTGGTCAACCGCAAGCAGGCCACCAGTCTTCATACCGAACCACCTGAACTGACCGCATTGCTGGAAACCACCTGGAGCTGGCTGGAGGCCGATCGCCAGCAGCGGCGCATCGTGGTGCTGGGTAACCCCACCTATCCGCCGTCCCTGCTGACGATTGAAGACCCGCCGCTGATGCTTTATCTGCTGGGCGGTCAGCGCAACGAATCCACGGGAAATAGCGAAAATGAGGGGTCAAATAGCCCCTCAGCCCTCGTCCAATATGCGCAAACAGCTATTGATTTAATAGCAAACAGCCTGGCCAGCAGTATAGCCATTGTGGGCAGCCGAAACCCGACGCCGCAGGGCGCAGCCAACGCCAGGCACTTTGCCAAAGCGTTCAGCGAAGCAGGGCTGACCGTGGTGTCCGGCCTGGCGCTGGGCGTGGACGGCGCAGCCCATGAAGGTGCTCTGGACGGCTTGGGTCCGAACGACAACCGCCTGGCCACGATTGCCGTGGTGGGCACCGGTCTGGACCGCGTATATCCGAAAAGCCACCGCGATCTGGCCCACCGCATTGCTGAAAACGGCCTGATCATCAGCGAATACCCACTGGGAACACCGCCGCTGGCCGAAAATTTCCCCAGACGCAACCGGCTGATTGCCGGGCTGGCGCAGGGCACACTGGTGGTGGAAGCCGCGCTCAAGTCGGGCTCACTCATCACCGCGCGGCTGGCTGCCGAGCAGGGTAAGGACGTGTTCGCCATTCCCGGCTCCATCCATTCCACGCAGGCGCGAGGCTGCCATGCGCTGATCAAGCAGGGCGCCAAGCTGGTGGAGTCAGCCCAGGATGTTCTGGAAGAACTGAAAATTCCCCTCCCCAAACAAAGCACTGCCAGTTCAAGCGCGTCTCACGAAGACTCCACGGAGGCCGACGACTTGTCAGACGCAGAAAATGGCCTGCTGGCCGCCCTTGGGTTTGACCCGGTGGGGCTGGACGCGCTGCAAGCCCGAACCGGCATACCCACTGCGCAACTCCAGGCGGATCTGATGACGCTCGAACTGGAAGGTCTGGTATCGCGTCTGCCAGGCGGGCTGTTTCAACGCCTGACCGTGGCCTGAAACACAACAAAGTCCGGAAATGAACCCGAAGTCCAGCGGGCTGAACCCCGGGACTGTTTTCTGCGCTATATTGGTCGCATGTTTGAAGTTCTCGTCTACGTTTACGAAAACTACTGGAGAGGTGACGCATGCCCCGAGTGGGAGCACCTTGAACGTAAACTAAACGCCGTCGGCTTTGAATCCGACGAGATTCAGGAAGCGCTGACCTGGCTCAGCGGCTTGAGTCTGGCCGCTCAAGGCTCACAAATCGTGGGCCAAGCCCCCGAAGCGAACGCCGACAAAGATGCCAGGAAGTTGCCGCCACTTCAATTGCCGGTAACGGCTTCTCTTGACGCCCTGCCCGTTCAATCTTCCACAAGCATGCGTATCTACTCGGTTGCCGAGCAGGACCATCTTGGCTCCGAGTGTCTGGGTTTTCTCACGTTTCTGGAATCGGCAGGCGTGCTGCCTGCCAGCATGCGGGAGATCGTGATTGACCGTGCCATGGCGGCACCTGGCGATCCGGTTTGTCTGGATGACCTGAAAATCATCATCCTGATGGTGTACTGGAGTCTGGGTGAAGAGCCTGATGCGCTGGTTCTGGACGAGTTGTGCGACGACACAACAGATCGCATCGCACATTAACCCGTTTGCCCATTGGGCACTAACCGGAGTCGGGTCAGTCCAGCAAGCGCTCGGGATTGGCTTCCAGTTTGGCCAGTGCGTCGCGCGTCGCACGCACGGTCAGCGTTTCCTCTTCCTGTGGCAACAGCAATCCCGCCTGCAAATAGGCACCCAAGCGCCCCGCCTGAATCAGGTAGCTGTAACCGTCACTGGAGGCAAACAGGTTCAGATGCTTGCGGTCACTACGCCAAACAAACTGGACCTGACGAATCTGACCGTTGTGGTCCAGCGTGAACCAGGACCCCAACTGCAATTCCTGCGCCCAGGCCTGCATCGCGGCAGTTGGTTTGGAGCCGCCATCGGCCACCACGGCAATTTTGGACGAATCGATGCCGAGCATCAGTTCGATACTTTCGGCGTCCAGCGGCAGATCACCCATACCGTCTTCGGACACAAAGTCTTCCAGATTGGCCAGTCGCTCGGCCATCACGTCAATCTGTGCCTGCGGAATGGCCTGCGTCTTGGACAGGAATGCGTCGGCCAGCGTGTCACTGATGGTCTTGATGTGCACGTCCTGATCGGCCTGAGCCAACCCCAGCAAGGTCATGCCCGTACGCAGGCGCTGCAGCAGTTTGGGCAAATCCTGAATCACCTTGGCCCGGTCATTGCGGTTGGGTTTGGCACTGGCGGCCCAGACCAGATCAGTGGATGACTTTTTGAGATCCAGGGTGTCAGCATGTTGCGGCCCATTGCGAACCGCCGCCATGGCCAGCACCTCGGCCCAGACCTTGAACAGGAAGGTGCGGATTTCCTCGCGCACCGGCATATCCTTGAGCATGTTCCGCATCTCAATGGTGTACTGGATCGTCAGCGTCTCCCGTTGCTCAACCTGTTGCGCCACACCGACTACTTTTTGCGTGGTAGATTTTTCGGTCAGGAACTTGGCCAGGAATTTCTGGAATTCGTCGTAGACCAACTGGTACACACGCTTGCCCGTCTCCGGGTATTGCTCGATCACCTGAACAATGCGCTTGATCTCCAGTTCCAGGGCCCCGCCACGGATGTTGGCAGCGTCAAAACCCATCACGCATGAACCCATGCGGTCGATCAACTGACGGGCCGGGTGATTCAGCGTGCCGAAGAAATCCGGTTCAGCCAGGGCAACCCGCAAAACCGGCATTTGCAGCCGGGCAAACCAGACCCGGATGCCCGGTGGAATGCGTTCTTCCTGCAAGATGGCCTGGAACATCAGTGCCACAATTTCGATTGTGGCCTTTTCGCTCTTGGTCTCAGCTTTTTTCTTGAGCTCGGTGGTCTGCTCGCGCAGTTGTCCGGCTACCCGGGCAACGCCCGCCGGGCTGTAATCTTCCATGACGGTGCCGCTGCCGGATGCCGCTTCGCCGCCAGAACCACCCGGCGGCGGTGGCCGGACCGCCATTGCCGCCGCCAACGCCGGTGACGCGGGCTCAAACCGGGTCGCTTCGAAATCAGTCCCGGCTCCACCCACGAGGAGGCGTTTGAGCTGACCCATGACCCCCAGAGCACGACTGCGCGCCCTGGCAAGCGGCGTGGCCGATGTCATCATGCGGGTTTCTTCGTGGGCCCCGCCATACATGGAGGGACGCATGCCTGGCGGCTGGGATGAGCCACTGGAACCGGGTCCCGAGCTTGGCTGCGAGCTATCCCGGTCAGCACCCCAGCCCAGTCGCCCACCAAATGCGCCACTGGGCCGTTGCGGTGTGACACCTCCCGACGATGAAGGTCCGCCTTGCGATGATCCACTGGGGCCAGATTGGCGTCCTTGCGAGCCACCACCTTGCGGCCCCAATGCGCCATGGCCACTGGTTCCGTAGCCGCCGGTCGTCGGTGGCAACTCGGACTCGCCGCTCTGAGGCCTGGGACCACCGCCACCACCACGGCCTTTTGCTGACCGCTTCACCCGGTCTTTCAGCTCAATGGTCGGCATGATGCCTTTGTTGATCAGGTACTCGTTGCATTTCCCGTATGCTGCGGGCAAACGCTCGGCCAGCACACGCTGCGCCACATCGGTCACCAGAGGCCAGGAATCACGTGGCATGCCCACGCTGACCCAGCGCTCTACCATCAGCAGAACGAGCACGTCTGGACGCAGGATGTCCAGGGGGCTCAGTTCGTCAGCGCCTTCCAGATAAAGAATCCGCAACCGAAGATCTTCGAGCTGCTCGTTCACCTTGTCACGAATCCCCAGCACGATGCGGGAGGCCATGATCTTGTTGTCGGCCACATCCTCGCCCACCAGCTGGAGCCCTGCCATTTCCAGCGTGTCCTTTGGTTTTGCAGGAGCAGGGCGCATGGCGGCCTGCCAGTCGGTCAAAGTTCCATCCTGCCAGGCTGAACGAAGGCGCTGATAAAACGTCCAGGCATCACGGCGTGTCTGCATTTCACGCGATGGGGCCGCTTCGTTCATTAAAGTAGTCAGCCGGTCCTGTACCGCAGCACTGAGCTCCACCATGGCACGGCCCGCTTCGCGGACCAGACGCTCACGTGTCTCGTGCGCGTACTCGTCTCGTTGTGCAAAGGTTGAGGTGGTAGCCATGAGCGGGTTTTGTCAGACCGTAGCACCCGCATTCGGGTCGTTCGGGTCATTCGCCTTGGACCCTCCGCCCTTGATCAGGTCCTCGCGCTTGATGCCCAGCCACATGGCAATGGCCGCGCCCACAAACACCGACGAATAAATGCCAAAGCAGATACCGATAGTGAGTGCCAACGCAAAGTAATACAAGGTTGGACCGCCAAAGAGCAGCATAGACAAAACCATGATCTGGGTGGAACCGTGCGTAATGATAGTACGGCTGATGGTTGACGTAATGGCATTGTCGATGATCTGAACCGTGTTCATCTTGCGAAAACGGCGGAAGTTCTCGCGAATTCTGTCAAATATGACCACAGATTCGTTTACCGAGTACCCCAGCACTGCCAGCACCGCCGCCAGCACCGGCAGTGAAAACTCCCACTGGAAGAACGCAAAAAAACCCAGAATGATGATCACATCGTGCAAATTGGCAATGATGGCCGCCACCGCAAACTTCCATTCAAACCGGATGGCCAGGTAAATCATGATGCCAACCACCACCATGCCCAATGCCTTGAGGCCGTCCACCGCCAGTTCCTCACCAACCTGCGGACCAACAAATTCGGAACGGCGCAAAACGGCGTCGGGATTGGCTTGCTTCAACGCAGTCAGCGCCGCTTCACTTTGTTGTGCAGAACTGACGCCCTTTTGGGCCGGCAGGCGAATCATCACGTCACGAGCCGTGCCAAAGTTCTGCACCTGCACATCGGTGTAGCCCAGCCCGGAGATGACGCCGCGTATCTTGCCCACGTCAGCCGCCTGCGAGTACCCTACCTCCATCACCGTCCCACCGGTGAACTCCACGGACAGGTGCAAGCCCCGGCTGAACAGGAAAAACACCGCCAGCAGGAAAGTCACCAACGACACCACATTCAGCACCAGCGCGTGGCGCATGAACGGGATGTCTTTGCGGATCTTGAAAAATTCCATCGTCTTTTCCTATTCGGCCTTGGTCACTGCAGTGCCCGCATCGGGACGCCACACCGTACCAATGGACACACCCTTGAGTTTCTTCTGGCGGCCGTACCAGAAATTGACCAGTCCACGCGAGAAAAACACCGCCGAGAACATGCTGGTCAAGATGCCAATACAGTGCACCACGGCAAAGCCGCGCACCGGCCCCGAGCCAAAAATCAGCAAGGCGACGCCGGCGATCAGCGTCGTGACGTTGGAGTCCAGAATCGTGCCCCAGGCCCGGTCGTAGCCCGCGTTGATGGCGGCTTGCGGCGAGGCGCCGTTGCGCAACTCTTCCCGCACCCGCTCATTGATCAGCACATTGGAGTCAATCGCCATACCCAGCGCCAGTGCCATGGCGGCCATACCGGGCAGGGTCAATGTGGCCTGCAGCATGGACAGCACCGCCACCAGCAACAACAGGTTCACACCCAGTGCAATGCCAGAGAACAGGCCGAACATCATGTAATACACACACATGAACGCCACAATCACCAGAAAACCCCAGGTCACGCTGTTGAAGCCCTTGGCAATGTTTTCGGCGCCCAGGCTGGGGCCAATGGTGCGTTCTTCAATGATTTCCATGGGCGCGGCCAGCGAGCCTGCGCGCAGCAGCAAAGCCAGATCATTGGCCGCACCGATAGTCATCGCGCCGGAAATGTTAAAGCGGGTGCCTAGTTCGCCACGGATGGTGGCCACCGAAATAGCTTGGCCTTTTCCTTTTTCGAATAACAGAATCGCCATTGGTTTGCCAATGTTTTCGCGACTCACGTCGCGCATCACACGTCCGCCCTTGGCGTCCAGCGTCAACGATACGTTGGGTTCCTGATTTTGCGAATCGAACCCTGCCTGGGCGTCGGTTAAGTTCTCGCCAGTCGCCAGAATCTGTTTTTTAACAATTACCGACTTGCCGTCGGGTTTACCGTTAGTTTCCGGAAATTTTTCCGAACCAAACGGCACAGGACCCGTACCGCTTTCTGCTGCACGCGCTTCTGCACTGTCATCTACCAAGCGCATCTCCAGCGTAGCGGTTCTGCCCAGAATATCCTTGGCCTTGGCAGTGTCCTGCACGCCGGGCAACTGCACCACGATGCGGTCAGTCCCCTGTTGCTGAATCACCGGCTCGGCCACACCCAGCTCATTGATCCGGTTGTGCAGCGTCACCATGTTCTGCTTCACGGCCTGCTCCTGCACCAGGCGGGCCGCTACGGGCTTGATGGTCGCAGTGAGCTTGTATTCCGTACCGTCAGGCGCGTCGACAAACTGCAAATCGGCAAACTGGTCAGCCAGCACCACTTTTGCAGCTTCCAGCGTCTGGGAATCCCGCACACGCAACTCGATGGCCTGTCCGTTGCGGCTGATACCGCCATGACGAACATTCTTTTCGCGCAGGGCAGATCGCAAATCACCCGCCAGGCTTTCCGCCTTTTTGGTCAGTGCAGCCTGCATATCCACCTGCAGCATGAAGTGCACACCACCGCGCAGGTCCAGCCCCAGGTACATGGGTGCAGCACCCATCGCCGAGAGCCAGGCTGGCGAGCGGGACAGCAGGTTCAGCGCCACCACATAGCTGGGATCGGCCGGGTCAGGAATCAGGCTTTTCTGGATCGCGTCCTTGGCCTTCAACTGGACGTCCGTTGTCGCAAATCGGGCCTTGATGGAGTTGCCGTCGAACGTGATGGCATCAGCCGCAATACCTGCAGCTTTCAGTGCTTCTTCCACCTTTGCCTGGGTGGTGAGGTCAACCTTGACGCTGGACTTGCCAGCCGAAACCTGCACCGCAGGAGCTTCACCAAAGAGATTGGGCAGGGTGTACAACAGCCCCACCAGGAGCGCGATCACCAGGATCGCGTACTTCCAGACCGGATATCGGTTCATGTTCGCGCTGCTCGGTTTGCGTTGTTCGTTTTATCTTTACTTGATCGTGCCTTTAGGCAAAACCTGCACCACGGCAGCGCGCTGGATCTGGATCTCCACGCCGGTTGCGATCTCGATGCCCAGGTAGTTGTCACCCATCTTGGACACCTTGCCCAACATGCCACCGCCCATTACCACTTCGTCGCCTTTGGCCAGCGCGTCAATCATGGCGCGATGCTCCTTCTGCTTTTTCATCTGGGGACGGATCATGACAAAATAAAGCACGACAAACATCAACACCAGCGGCAACATGCTGCTGAGGCTGGAAAGCATGTCACCACCTGCGGCTGCAGGGGCGGTTTGGGCATAGGCTGAAGAAATAAACACGGATAACTCCACAACAACAGTTAATTGGACCCGTCAGACGCGCCAAAGCGGCCTCTGACAGATAACCTTGCATTGTATGCGGCGGTATCACGGGCCCGCGGGTAGCAATCCCGCACCCGGTTTCGGGCCTTTTACCCGGGGTTTCCCGTCGATTTCAGGCCGTCTTTTTGGCCGCCTCGGGACTGCGCCACTGAGCCATCAGTCCCTGCCACTGCAGACGGGCCACCTTCAGGTTGCGCTCCTTCACGTGACCGTAGCCCTTGATCTGCTCGGGAATGCGGGCAATCTCAACCCCGGTGGCATGGTTGGCGGCATTCAGCGAGGCCAGCACCTCTTCCACGCTGTCCTTGTACTCGCCAACCAGCGCACGCTCGGTACGCCGTTCTTCGGTTTTGCCAAAAATGTCCAGCGCTGTGCCGCGCAGCCCCTTCAGCCGGGCTAACACCCTGAACCCGGTCAGCATCCAGGGGCCAAAAGACTGCTTGACCAGTTCACCCTTGTCGTTCTTTTTCGCCATGATCGGCGGGGCCAAATGGTAATTCAGCTTGAAATCGCCTTCGAACATGGCGTTGACTTTGCCCAGGAAAGCCGTGTCGGTATGCAGCCGCGCCACTTCGTACTCATCCTTATAGGCCATCAGCTTGAACAGGTACCGCGCTACCGCTTCGGTCAACGCGGTCTTGTTCAGAGGTGCTTCTACAGCACGCACCCGGTTCACAAACGCCTCATAGGTTTTGGCATACGCAACGTTCTGGTAACCGGTGAGGAATTCGACCCGGCGCGCAATCACCGTCTCCAGCGTTTCCCGCTTTTTGAATTCCACCACCTGCGCAGGCGCCAGCTGCTTCTCGACCGATGCCCAGTCATGCGCAGCACGGCGGCCCCATTCAAAGGCCGTCTTGTTGTTGTCCACGGCCACGGCGTTCAGCTCAATCGCGCGCATCAAGGAGTCGCGCGACAGCGGCACCCATCCTTTTTGCCAGGCGTAGCCCAGCATCATCGGGTTGGTGTAAATGCTGTCGCCCATCAGGCGCGTGGCGGCGCCGTCCGCGTCAAACGCACCCACCCCGTCTTCACCCACGGTCTGCACGATCTCGGCCACGCAGGCTTCCGACGGATTGGCCCAGTTGGCATTGCGGACAAAAGCCGCTGTGGGTGTGCCATGCGAGTTGATGGCCACGTGCGTGCGGCCAGCGCGCATGCGCTGTGTGGTTTCTTTCGATACGGTCACGAGCGGGTCGCAGCCGATGATCAGATCAGCCGCCGCCATGCTCACACGCGTGGTGCGGATGTGCTCCTGCGTGTCGGCAATCAGCACATGGCTCCAAGTGGCGCCGCCCTTTTGCGCCAGGCCACCCGCGTCCTGCGTGACGATGCCCTTGCCTTCAATATGCGCAGCGGTTCCCAGCAACTGGCCGATGGTGATGACTCCCGTGCCGCCAACACCGGCCACCACGATGCCCCAGACATTGCCGCTGGCGGCATGCATGGGCAATATCACTGGCTCAGGCAAAACCCCCAACTCGAACGGTGAAGCCGCCTTGCCCTTGGCCTTCTTCTTGAGCTGGCCACCTTCGACCGTGACGAAGCTCGGGCAAAAGCCTTTGGTACAGGAGTAGTCCTTGTTGCAGGTGCTCTGGTTGATGGTGCGCTTGCGGCCAAATTCGGTCTCCAGCGGCTCCACACTCAGGCAATTGCTCTGCACGCTGCAGTCGCCACAGCCTTCACACACCAGCTCGTTGATGATCACGCGTTTGGCCGGGTCCACCATGGTGCCGCGTTTGCGGCGGCGACGTTTTTCGGTGGCACAGGTCTGGTCATAAATGATGACCGTTGTGCCCTTGATTTCGCGG
>JAABRC010000451.1 GCA_011391115.1 Candidatus Egaibacter danicus
GGGGCATGGCAGCACCACCGCCGCCGATGTACACCAGGCTGGACAGGTCGTATTCATCAAAACGGGGGCTGCCCAGCAAGTCGATCACCATGGTGGGGATGTTGGTCCAGTGGGTCACGCGGTACCGCGATATCAGCCGCCCCGCCAGGTCGCGATCCCAGCGTGGCATCAACACCAGCGTCGCGCCACTGTAAATACTGGCGTGGATGACACTGACCATGCCGGTGATGTGAAACATGGGGACAACCGCCAGTGTGACGTTATCTGCCGTAGAGCCACCCCAAACCGAGCTGCTGACCGCGTTGTGCATGATGCTGGCATGCGTATGCATGCAACCCTTGGGCAGACCCGTCGTGCCACTCGTGTAAGGCAATATCGCAAGATCGCATGGGCCTGTCAGCAATTCAGGTGCATCGCCAATGGCGGCCAGCGCTTCTGCCCACGCATGCACGACGCCACCGGCCAACGCGGGCATCGCGTGCGGTGTGGTCAGCCAGTCGTTCCAGGCGGCAGGTGGTGCATCATCGCCTGCATGGGCAGCATCAAACGCGTCGGTAAATTGCGTCACGATCAGGTGCTTCAGTCGAAGTTGCGGCTCCAGCGCGTCACTGGCGCGAGCCAGTTCCCCAGCCAGATCACCGGTGGTCAGGGCCACCCTGGCGTCGGGGTCGATGATGTAATGCTTCAACTCTTCGGCCCGATTCATCGGGTTCACCGGCACCACCACCGCATTGGCTCGCAAAATCGCCCAATGGGCAATGACCAGTTGCGGGCAGTTCTGCATATTGAGCACGACCCGGTCGCCCTTTTTAACCCCCATCCCTTGTAAATAGTGCGCAAGGCGCTCTGCTTTTTGCAGCAACTCGGCGTATGTGACAACCTGCCCAAAAAATACCAATGCCGGCTTGTGCGGGTAGCGCAGGGCACTGACTGCCAGGTTTTGCCAAAGCGAGGTTTCGGGGAGTGTCAGGCAATGCGGGACACGCTTCGGCCAAAAGCGAAAGTGCACCGCCTGCAAATCGTGAACTGGAACAGGTGATTGCAAAGACGCTGGAGATGAAAGGTTCACGGGCTGTCTCACGTGGTAGCAGAAGAGATAGGCAATTCTGGAGCCCATGCGGGTTAGGGGCACTTTGTACAAGCATACGAGAGACTTGAATGCACACCCCAAAAACTTGTCCCTTCAGAGACCTATGTAGTCAGGGGAAACGCACACATTTGGCGCATCACCCATTGGCATGAAGCGTGCTTTAACTTGAATCAATCAGACAGCCCCCGACCCGCGATAAACCCATAAAAAATTTGCATATCCCCTTCGAGTAAACCCGGATACTGATGCCGCATGAACGCGCTACAGTGCGGAAGTGTCCAATGAGGTGCATCGAATGCGGACAAATAAACCTCTTTTAGTATTTTTTAACTGGAGCAAACTAGATGAAATTTTCGAAAGTACAACTCGCCGTCGCTACAGTCGCCACGTTAGGTGCGTTGCTGGCTGCGCCGGCCCATGCAGGCAAGACAGTCGACGCCATCAAGGCGCGTGGGCAGGTAGTTTGCGGCGTTAACACCGGGCTGGCTGGTTTCGCAGCTGCCGACTCTGCCGGCAAATGGTCCGGCCTGGACATCGACGTGTGCAAGGCCCTCGCGGCAGCCACCTTGGGCGATGCAGAAAAAGTGAAATACGTACCCCTGAACGCCCAGCAGCGCTTCACCGCATTGCAGTCTGGCGAGGTGGATGTGCTGGCGCGTAACACCACGTTCACGCTGACCCGTGATGCTTCCCTGGGTCTGAGTGCCACTGTTGTGAACTACTACGACGGCCAGGGCTTCATGGTGCCAGTCAAGACAAAAATGAAGAGCGCAAAGCAGCTGAAAGGTCAGACCGTATGCGTGCAGTCCGGCACCACGACCGAGAAGAACCTGACTGACTATTCCAAAGCCAATGGTCTGGGTATCAAGCCAGTGGTGTTTGAGAAGCTTGAGGCTGCTGAAAACGCATACTTTACCGGTCGTTGCATCGCCTACACAACGGATGCCTCAGGCCTGTCTTCGACCCGCAGCAAGGTTGCCAAGGATCCCAAAGAACACATGATCCTGCCTGACCTGATCTCCAAAGAACCGCTCGGCCCCATGGTGCGCCGTGGTGATGACGAATGGTTCGCCATCGTCAAGTGGGTCATCTACGGCACGATGGAAGCTGAAGAGTATGGCGTGACACAAGCCAACGTGGATCAGATGAAGGCAACCAGTACCGACCCCGTGGTGCAACGCCTGCTGGGTGGTGGCAATGAAGATTCCGGCAAGCTGCTCGGTCTGGATAAAGACTGGATGGCTCGCGTGATCAAGGCCGTGGGCAACTATGGCGAGAGCTTCGAGCGCAATGTGGGCCCGAAAACCCCATTGAACCTGCCACGTGGCATTAATAACCTGTGGAACAAGGGCGGCTTGATGTACGCCTACCCGGTTCGCTGACCTGTTAGCAGGCTGACAAAAACTGCTGCCGTAGCCTCCTCCATGGGCCGGCAGCAGTTTTTTTGTCCCCTCTCGCTTTGAGCAAGTGCATCACGAGTGATCCCCATGACCCAGAAATCCCCTCCCAAGAAAAAAAACTGGTCCTGGCGCAGTCAGGCTTTCCGGGGCCTTATTTACCAGATCATCGCTATCGGCCTGGTGGCTCTGGGCGCCTGGTGGCTGGCCTCCAACACGCTGCACAACATGCAGGTGCGCGGCATCCAGAGCGGTTTTGACTTTCTCAAAGGGCCAGCCGGCTTTGACATCGGCGAGAGCCTGTTTCCGTTTGAATCC
>JAABRC010000452.1 GCA_011391115.1 Candidatus Egaibacter danicus
CCTCCATACGGGCAGACAAGTCAGCCTGCTTGGCGGATTGGGTATTGACCACCTGCTGCTGCTCACGGCGGGCGTCGTCCAGTTGCGGCACGCTGTCCTGCAGCTCATGCAGCCGTGCATCGGCCACGCTGGCACTTTCCTGCGCTTGCGCCAGCTGGGTTTGCAGGTTCACCAGACGCGATTCTTCGGGCGCCGCCAGCGCGTTGTGGTCGGCAACCAGCCGCTCGCGACGCGTGGTGAGCTGGCGTGACTGTTCTTCAATGCCACGCTGCTCGGCGGCCAGCACCTGAATCTGCTGTTGAACCTGGCCGACGCTGGCGCGCTGCTCGTTGGCACCGGCCTGTGCCAGGCGCAAGGCGTCTTCCAGATCGGGCATGGCCTGCGCCTGCTCTTCCACCTGCGCGGCGAGCAGCTCGGTTTTTTCGCTGCCCAGGGCAGCCAGCTCGGCGAGGTTTTCAATCTCGGTCAGCGCGTCGTCCTTGCGGGTAGCCCATTGGGTGGTTTGCTCTTTCAGCGTGAGCAGACGCTGCTCCACGCGCTGACGGCCTTCCACCACGAAACGGATTTCGGCTTCCAGACGTCCCACTTCGCTGCTGGCTTCATACAGCAAGCCCTGCGCCTGATTGACCTGGTCACCCGCGGCGTAATGCGCCTGGCGAACCGTTTCCAGATCCGCCTCGATGTGGCGCAGATCGGCCACCCGGCTTTCCAGCGCATTGACGGCACTCTCGGCGTCCTGCTTCACCTTGGTCTGGTCGGCCAATGCCTCGGCACGCTTCAGAAACCACTGCTGTTGCTGCTTGAGCGTGACGTCGGCCTGCAGCGTGTTGTAGCGCTGAGCCACCTCGGCCTGCTTTTCGAGCCGATCCAGATTGGTGTTGAGCTCACGCAGGATGTCTTCCACCCGCGTGAGGTTTTCGCGCGTGTCCGACAGGCGGTTTTCGGTCTCGCGCCGGCGCTCTTTGTATTTGGAAACCCCGGCGGCTTCTTCGAGGAACAGGCGCAGCTCTTCGGGCTTGCTTTCGATGATGCGGCTGATCGTGCCCTGGCCGATAATGGCGTAGGCGCGCGGGCCCAGGCCGGTGCCCAGAAACACGTCCTGCACGTCGCGGCGGCGCACGGGCTGGTTGTTGATGTAGTAGCTGCTGGTGCCATCACGCGTCAGCACACGCTTGACGGCGATTTCGGCAAACTGGCCCCACTGGCCCCCGGCACGGTGATCGTTGTTCTCGAACACCAGCTCCACGCTGGAGCGGCTGGCGGCCTTGCGCGTGGTGGTGCCGTTGAAGATGACGTCCTGCATGGACTCGCCACGCAGTTCGGACGCCTTGGACTCGCCCAGCACCCAGCGCACGGCATCCATGATGTTGGACTTGCCGCAGCCGTTGGGACCGACCACGCCGACCAGCTGGCCGGGCAACAGGAAGTTGGTGGGCTCGGCAAACGACTTGAACCCGGAGAGCTTGATGGAATTGAGACGCACGGAAGATTGACGCTAACTTGTTGATTTAATTGAAAAACCGTTCTTCAAACCGCCCTGTAAGCAGGTTCACATGATACCTTGCCTGTGCCCGGTTTCAGGGTGCGGTGGGCCTCAAACCGGCGGGTTTATGTAACCTCATGTCAAAAAGTGCTTTTTTATCAGCCAAATTGACCTCAACCCCTCGTGTAATATGCGTGAATAGCTATTATTTTTATAGCATATTAACTACCGGCAACCGGGAATGACGGTAGCGCGTTAAAGGGTGCAAGAAGGTCGGGTGCAGAGGCTGTATATTCGCGGCTGGAGACCCCTCCGTCCGTCCAGCGCGATGGGCGGCGTTTGTTCAGAAACCCTTGAGGAGATAGATCCATGTTTGAAATTCTCGGAACCCTGTTCGTTGGCTTGATCGTCGGCTTCATTGCGCGGGCCCTCAAGCCCGGCGATGACAAACTGGGCTTCATCATGACCGCCATTCTGGGCGTGGCCGGGTCGTTTCTGGCCAGTTACGCCGGTGCTGCGATGGGCCTGTACAAACAGGGCGACGCCGCAGGCTGGATCGCTGCCGTGGTGGGCAGCATCGTTTTGCTGTTCGTCTATGGCCTGATCAAAAGCAAATCAGCCTGAGACTCAACCCCATGCCCAGCGCTTTACACCTGGCTGAAGGCAACTCGGCGCTCACGGCGGCCGTGGTGCGCTGCCGCAAGCTGCTGCACCGGCGCGCCCTGATCGCGGGTGCTGCCAGTGCCATTCCCGTACCGGGCATGGACTGGGTGGTGGACGCCGCCATGCTCTCGCGGTTGATTCCGGAGATCAACGAAGCGTTTGGCCTGACGCCCCGCCAGATTGAGCAACTGGCGCCCAGCAAACGCGAGCAGGTGCAAATCGCCGTCAGTACCGTGGGCTCGTTTCTGATTGGCAAAATCATCACCAAAGGACTGGTTTTGCGGGCTGCGCAAGCGGTCGGCGTGCGGCTCACGGCCAAGCAGGCAACCAAGTATGTGCCGCTGGCCGGGCAGGCGGTTTCGGCCGTCGTAGGGTATGGCGCGATACGCCTGCTGGGTGAGCAGCACCTGAAAGACTGCGTTCGCGTGGCCCAGATGGTGCAAGGCGGGATAATCTCCCCCCATGAACCCCCTTCTCTCCCGTTTACAGCCCTACCCGTTTGAGCGGCTGCGCCAGCTTTTCTCGACTGTCACCCCCAATCCAGCCTTTAGCGCCATTAGCCTGGGCATGGGCGAGCCCAAACACCCCACGCCCGGTTTCCTGCAGCAGGCCATGGTGGACGCGATCACATCCCAGCCCAGCGGTCTGGCGGCTTATC
>JAABRC010000453.1 GCA_011391115.1 Candidatus Egaibacter danicus
TGCCGTCGGCCCCCGAGCCTGTGCGCTTTTCTTCCGGGCAGCCGCCGTCGCTGTGGCTGGCTTTTTCACGGCCTGACTTTCGCGCGCTGCTGGCAGTGTTTCTGGTCAACGGTGTCGCTAGCGCCATTCCAGCAACCTTGATTCTCTTTTTTATTCAAGACCGCTTGCAAGTGGCGCCTGAAGTAAGTCCCCAGTTTCTGGGCAGTTATTTTGTGGCTGCGGCAGTAGCGATTCCTTTCTGGCTGGCGCTGGTACGCCGCCTGGGTCTCGCTGTTACGTGGGCACTGGGCATGGTGTTATCGATCGCTGTTTTTGCCTTCGCGTACCAGCTAGGTGCAGGCGATGTGGCCGCTTTTACCGCGGTGTGCGTGCTGTCGGGCTTTGCACTGGGAACCGACCTTGCCTTGCCCGGCGCCATGCTGGCCGGCACCATCGCCCGTTATGGCGACCAAGGCCGGGCAGAAGGTGCGTACCTGGGTTGGTGGAACTTTGCCACCAAACTTAATCTGGCACTGGCGGCCGGGTTGGCATTGCCCATTCTGGCGTGGCTAGGGTATGCACCAGGCAGCCGCGACCCCGAAGCTCTACAAACACTGACCTGGGCCTACTGCGTACTCCCGTGCGTGCTGAAACTCATTTCACTGACACTGCTCATTACCCTCATCATCAGGAAAAAATCATGACCATTCGATGGCTACTGGCTGCCGCAACCCTTATTACGACGCTCGGTCTGGGGGGTTGTGCTTCCCAGAATATTGAGGACTACGCCCGCGACACGCCGTCGCTGGATTTGCCCACGTACTTTAACGGGACGCTGGACGCCTATGGCGTTTTCACGGACCGCTCCGGCAAAGTCATCAAGCGCTTTACGGTCGTCATGAACTGCACTTGGACAGGTGATGAAGGTATTCTGGACGAAGACTTCACCTACTCCGACGGCACCACCGAAAAACGCGTGTGGCGCTTGAAAAAAGGTGCGGACGGCCGCTTTACCGGCACAGCGGGCGATGTGGTCGGCGAGGCAACCGGGCAGGTGCGGGGCAACAGCTTTTACTGGACCTACACCCTGCGTCTGCCGGTCGACGGGCGCAACATCGACGTGCAGTTTGACGATTGGATGTACCTGATGACCGACAAGGTCATGCTGAACAAAGCCACCATGTCCAAGTTCGGCGTGAAGCTGGGCGAAGTCACTTTGTCGTTCACCAAGCGATGAACCCAAAACTCCAAAACTGGCGGGGCAAGCGGGTCTGGATCATCGGTGCGTCCACCGGGATCGGTGCCGCCACCGCCGCCGCACTGCACGCCCAGGGCGCTCAGGTCATCGTCTCCGCACGCAAGGTGCAAGCACTGGAGGCGTTTGCGCAGCAACACCCCACCAGCATCGCACTGCCCTTGGATGTGACCGACCGCGCCGCGGTGCATGCCGCGACACAGTCGCTGGTGGCCACAGGGCCGCTGGATTGTGTGATGTACTGTGCCGGTCACTACAACGCCATGCGTGCCACAGCCATGGACGTCGATGACATGCAGCGTCACCTAACGGTTAACTACACAGGCGCGTTGTACATGCTGGAGGCTATCGTGCCAGCCATGGTGGCCCGAGGGGCCGGGCACGTCAGTCTGGTCGGCAGTGTGGCCGGATACAGCGGTCTGCCGAACAGTCTGGCCTATGGCCCCACCAAGGCAGCGCTGATTAATCTGGCCGAAACCCTGTACCTGGATTTGCACCGTCAGGGCGTGGGGGTGTCCATCATCAATCCCGGGTTTGTGGAGACTCCACTGACCGCCAACAACGCATTCGACATGCCGGCGCTGCTGACACCGGCGCAGGCTGCGCAACATATTGTGCAGGGCTGGGCCCGTGGCGCATTCGAGATTCATTTCCCGAAACGCTTTACGCTGTGGCTCAAGTTGCTGCGCCTCTTGCCCTATCGGCTGTACTTTGCCTTGGTCGGGAAGGTGACTTTATGACAACCCCCGCCATGGCGACACTCGACGCGGCCCGCATGGAGGCAGCGGTAGATCAGGTCTGCCGTTTTTTTGAGACCCTTACGCCAGAGGCTGTATCGACAGTCGGTGCGCTCTACGGACCTCACGCACGTTTCAAAGACCCGTTCAACGATGTGACCGGGCTACCTGCCATTGCCGGGATTTTTGACCACATGTTTGTTGCACTGGAGGCACCGCGTTTTGTCGTTACCGGGCGCGTTGTCCAGGGGCAGGCCTGTTTTCTGACCTGGGAATTTCACTTCGGCTTCAAAAACCTCAAGCGCAATGAACCTCAGGTGATTTTGGGTGGGTCTCATCTGGTCTTTGGCGCAGATGGCTTGGTGTCCTTACACCGCGACTACTGGGACGCCGCCGAGGAGTTGTACGAGAAGCTTCCCGTCGTCGGGTCACTCATGCGCTGGCTGAAGCGCCGGGCGAACACTTGATGTCGCCTGCCCCAGCTTTGCGCAGATAGAACTTTAAACCTAACCCGACAGGGTGCTGGCCCTGAACTCTGGAGCGCGCCGCGGTTCCCACCACGCGCGGATACACGAAAACACGGTGCGGCAACCGGTACAGCGGTAATCGCCCGTGGGCTGCAAAACGCCGTTCTGTGCACGGTCCAGCACGCGCTGGTAGCTGGTGGCGCCGCAGTCGCGGCATTTATAAATCGTTTTGAAGTGCTTGGTAACTAGGGCCATGATCAGCGTACTGTACCGATTTGACGCCAAAGATGAAACCTGCAAAGTGTAAAAGCCTGTAAGCAGCCGGCACGTAAAAAAGGCCCCGAAGGAGCCTGTTCGTCCTGAA
>JAABRC010000454.1 GCA_011391115.1 Candidatus Egaibacter danicus
GTCTTCAAATGCCGAGCGCAAAGAACTCACGACGTTCTCGGCACTGGCTTCGGCACCTGAAGCGATTTCACCCTTGATGTCAATCACCGCCGTGTGCGGTGTGCTCACCGCACTGGTGATGTTCGCCTGGCTGAACCACAGCCAAACCACCATTGCGATCAGTGTGAGCCACAACAACCTCGAAAACAGCTTCCAACGGCGGGTCGCCTGCTGCTCCTTGATCGTGGCGAACACCAGCTTTTCAATGGTCTCGCGCTCCCATCCGGAATCATTGCGTGGCACTCCGGAGGGACGTTGAGAGAGATCCAAAGGGTCGTCGTTCATGTTTGCGCTGTTCAAAAAACCAGGGGCTGAAACGGGTATTGTGCATGCCAGAACACCACGCCGTCTTGCTCGACCAGCGGCACCTTGACCAACCCTCCACGACAGGGACCACCACTGCAAACACCACTGGCCGGTTCGTACACAGCGCCATGGGTTGAACACAGCAGCCACAGCCCGCTGTCGTCAAAAAACCGGTTGGGTTGCCAGTCCATTTCCATGGCGACGTGTGCGCAACGGTTCAGGTAGGCATGGGCATGTCCTTGAAAACGGATGGCAAACGCCCGACAGCTTTGCCCGGCGTACACCACATCAAATGACACAGCGACACCACCATTGACGAGGTCAGAGCCATTGCACAAGGCCTGCAGGGCATCACCGTCGTTTGCTTTCATGGAGTTGCTTCAGGCGTGCGTGTGCAGCCAGTCGTGCAGTTCACGAACCGAATGCGCAACGAATCGCGGTGAAAGAGACGCAAAGCCCCCCGGCTCGTGCGCCCCGTAGCTGACACCCACACCCGCGCAGCCCGCATTCAGCGCCATTTGCAGATCGTGGGTGGTGTCCCCAATCATCAAAGTGCGCTCTGGAGTCACGCCGAATTCGCGCATCAACTCCTGCAACATCAATGGACTGGGCTTACCGGCGGTTTCGTCAGCGGTGCGAGAACCGTCAAACAAACCCTGCAACTCAACGGCGTGAAGCGCCTCGTCCAACCCACCACGGCTCTTGCCCGTCGCCACGGTCAGCCAGTGATGGCGGGTTTTGAGGTCCGACAACATCGGCAGCACGCCATCGAACAGACTGATGTCGTGCTGGTGGGCCAGATAGTGATGCCGGTAGCGCTCACCCAGCATCGGATATTGTTTGGGAGGCACATCGGGCGCGGCATGGGCCAGCGCCTGCATCAAACCAAGTCCGATCACATAGCTCGCTGCCTCATCGGTCGGCACCGTGCCGCCGACATCCCGCACCGCCGCCTGGATGCAGCCCACGATGATGGCGGTGGAGTCAAACAGGGTGCCATCCCAGTCGAAGGCAATGAGATCGAATTGGCGCGTGCGCATGGGTTGTGTGGTGTAAAGATGCCGAGATTATCGGTGGCGCGCCCAACAAAAAAGCACCCGAAGGTGCCTTTTTCCAGTGCATGCGCAAGGACTCAGATGCGGAAGCTTTCGATGTTCTTGCCTGCCGCCAACGCAGCACGCACCCATTCGGGCTTGCGACCGGGGCCGCCGGCCCAGAGTTCCCCATTCGGGCCTTTGTATTTCGCGGCCGCTTTGGATTTGGTCTTGGCAGGCTTCTTGGTGCCCGCTGCACCACCCAAGTCGGCCACTGTGATGCCGTATTGCTTCATTTTCGCCTTGATGTCAGCGACGGCTGTCGACAATTCATTCTTGCGCGCCTGTTCAGCCTGCGTCATCAGCGCCTGCGCCTGCGCCATCAGTTCGGTATACGTTGCCATTGTTTGTCCTATATAGGTTCGGTTGACTTCCAACGATTGAGCGCCCTGTCGAGGCTCGGTAGAATTCTAATACCAAATTCAGCTGCCCGCCCAAGCTTGCAACTCTGGTGGCAATTCAGAATGTAACTCCAGTGACTCACCAGAAATTGGATGCGCCAGTCGCAATCGCCAAGCATGCAAAAACATGCGTTTGAACCCTGCTCTGATCAATAACTTGTTCAGCTCAAAATCACCGTATTTGTCGTCGCCAGCAATCGGATATCCAGCGCTCGAAAGGTGCACGCGGATCTGGTGTGTGCGCCCGGTTTTAATGGTGACCTCCAGCAACGTAAAGCCCACTGAACAGACCCCCGACAGTCCAATGGGCACATCCAAGGGCTTCATCACCTTCACCAAAGTCACCGACTTCATTCCGTGCGGGTCGTCTTTGCCCGTCACCCGGACTCGGCGCTCGCCGTCGGGCAGCAGGTATTTGTGCAAGGGTTGATCCAACACTTTGAGTTTGGCGGGCCAGACGCCTTTGACCAATGCGAGATAGGTCTTACCGGTTTCCCTTTCGCGGAATTGGTCCTGCAGGGCCTTGAGTGCACTCTTCTTTTTGGCAATCAGCAGGATACCGCTGGTTTCACGGTCGAGCCGATGCACCAATTCGAGAAAACGGGCCTGCGGGCGGGCCTGGCGCATTTGCTCGATCACGCCAAAGCTCACGCCGCTACCGCCATGCACAGCCACCCCGGCGGGTTTGTCGATAGCCAGAAAAGCCTCGTCTTCGTATACCACAGGGAATTCGCGCGCCGGTGCAGGATGAGCGGCCTTTTCTTGTGCCCTCTCCGACAAGCGAATCGGAGGAATGCGCAACACATCGCCCGCCACCACCCGGTCATCCGCCCCCACACGGCCCTTGTTTCGCCGCACCTCGCCCGAGCGAATGATGCGGTAAATGTGCGTTTTGGGCACGCCCTTGAGCACGCGAATGAGGAAATTGTCCAACCTCTGTCCGG
>JAABRC010000455.1 GCA_011391115.1 Candidatus Egaibacter danicus
CATTCAGCATATTGGCAAACTGCTGGTGCTCTGGCGCCCCATGCCCGCCAAAGTGAAAGTGGAAGACGAAGACCGCATGCCCGGCCCGCGTGATTTCAAGGTGCTGAAATACAGCAAACGCGGCGGCCAACGCCCGGAAGTCAAAACCCTGCGCGTGCTGGGCAACCAGCGCCTCACGGCGGGCGGGCAGGTCAAGCGTTCAAAACCCAAGCAGACCAGTGTCAAGAAACGCAGCCAGACCTGACATCCATCAAGCCTGACTGCCTTTAAACCGGAGTGTCTCCGGTTGGTTTGGTCACTCTCCACAAAACCATACTCGCGCACAACCATTGCAGCAGGTACATCGCGGTGCCGACGGTATGCCAAACCCTCAGGTTCTCCCTGGCCACAATCCGGGGCGCCACGGCAAATTCCAGCAACATCACCATCAGCAACCCGAACACTATAAAAATAATAGCTGCTGACGCACTATTGACGAGGGCTGGAGGCTGTTTTTCCTTGCAATTTAGCAGCAAAACCAGACCACAGGCACCACCCACCCAGGTTTGAGCGGAAAACAGCCTGGCAGCCATGTTGCCGGCCAGGGCGGGTGTTGGCAGGTTCGCAAACAGCAAGGGGACGACCAGAAAGCCGATGGTGGTCAGTGAGCCCCACCACAGGCAGGCGGCAAACACCGACAGGCGCTGGCCCATCCCCATCTCAAACGTAGTGAACTGCGATGACCTCAAAATGCTTGACGCCACCTGGCGCCTGCACTTCAGCCGTGTCGCCCACTTCCTTGCCAATCAGCGCACGCGCAATCGGAGAGCCGATGTTGATCAGGCCAAGTTTCAAGTCCGCCTCATCTTCACCCACGATCTGGTACTTGACCACATCGCCAGTGGCCTCGTCTTCCAGTTCCACCGTGGTCCCAAAAACGACTTTTCCGCCAGCGTCCACACTGGCTGGATCAATGATCTGCGCTGCAGACAGCTTGCCCTCAACCTCCTGTATGCGACCCTCGATGAAACCCTGACGGTCTTTGGCAGCTTCGTATTCCGCGTTCTCACTCAAATCGCCCTGTGCACGTGCCTCGGCGATCGCACCGATGACCCAGGGACGGTCCACCGTCTTGAGTTTGTGCAGCTCGGCCTTGAGTTTTTCAGCGCCGCGTTTGGTGATGGGAATGGTTGCCATGGCTTTCAATCGTCAAAAAGTAGCAGGGACAGAACCGCGCTGGCGCGCAGATCTGTCCCTAGTGAATAAATGAAATTATGCCAAGAGTTGCTGATGCAACTCCTGGATCGAATAAACGTCCAGGTTGTCCATGTATTTCATGCCTTCAACAGCGGCTTCAGCACCGGCGATGGTGGTGAAGGTTGTCACGCGGGCCAGCAATGCCGAGGTGCGGATCTGCCGCGAATCGGCAATGGCGTTGCGACGCTCCTCAACCGTGTTGATGACCAGCGCAATCTCGTTGTTCTTGATCATGTCCACGATGTGCGGGCGTCCTTCGGTGACCTTATTGACCACAGTGCAGGCAATGCCCGCGGCCTGAATGGCAGCCGCAGTGCCTTTGGTCGCCACCACGTCGAACTTCAGCGCCGCCAGCGCGCGGGCTATGCCCACGGCGCGTGGTTTGTCGTTGTTTTTTACAGTAAGGAAGACTTTTCCGGACGTGGGCAGCTTGGTTCCTGCCCCCAACTGGGACTTCACAAAAGCCTCGCCGAAGGTCTTGCCAACCCCCATCACCTCGCCGGTGGATTTCATCTCGGGGCCCAGGATGGTATCCACGCCCGGGAACTTGACGAAAGGGAACACCGCTTCCTTGACGCTGAAATAAGGCGGTGTCACCTCTTTCGTGATGCCTTGTGAAGCCAGCGACTGACCCACCATGCAACGTGCAGCCACTTTGGCCAGCTGGATGCCGGTGGCCTTGCTGACAAACGGCACCGTGCGGGACGCGCGGGGGTTCACCTCCAGCACATAGATGACGTCCTTGCCATCGATGTTTTGAATGGCAAACTGAACATTCATCAACCCGACAACGCTCAACGATTCCGCCATGGCGGCGGTCTGGCGCTTGATCTCGGCTACTGTCGATGCGCTCAGCGAATACGGTGGCAATGAACAGGCCGAGTCGCCGCTGTGCACACCGGCCTGCTCGATGTGCTCCATCACGCCACCGATGAAGGTCTTGCCTTCGGGGTCGCGCAGGCAATCCACGTCGCACTCGATGGCGTCATTCAGGAAGCGATCCAGCAAAACCGGGGAGTCATGGCTGACCTTGACTGCTTCGCGCATGTAGCGCTCCAGGTCGCGCTGCTCGTGGACGATTTCCATCGCGCGGCCACCCAGCACGTAGCTGGGGCGCACCACCAGGGGATAGCCCAGCGCTGCGGCTTTTTCCAGCGCTTCGGGCTCGGTGCGGGCCGTGGCGTTGGGCGGCTGGCGCAGCTTCAGTTCATGCAGCAGCTTCTGAAAGCGTTCGCGGTCTTCGGCCGCGTCGATCATGTCGGGACTGGTGCCGATGATGGGCACGCCGTTGGCTTCCAGGTCCAGCGCCAGCTTCAAGGGCGTCTGACCACCGTACTGAACGATCACGCCCAACGGCTTTTCCTTGTCGACGATTTCCAGCACGTCTTCCAGCGTCAGCGGTTCGAAGTACAAACGGTCGGACGTGTCGTAGTCGGTGGACACGGTTTCGGGATTGCAGTTGACCATGATGGTCTCGTAGCCGTCTTCGCGCATGGCCAGTGCCGCGTGCACACAGCAGTAGTCAAACTCGATACCCTGGCCGATGC
>JAABRC010000456.1 GCA_011391115.1 Candidatus Egaibacter danicus
GGCCGTCGGTATATAGCTCGTTCAAGAAGCAGCAAAGCCACACGGCGCTGGCCGATGTTCACGAGTCCATCGATGAGTTGATGCACTACCGGCAACACTTCCTTAAGTTGGAGGATTAGGTAGAAACCCGAATCCGTGCCATAATCCAAGGCTGCACTGCAAACAGTAGTGCGTTTGCACATCTCCCTTCACACACAGGGCTCGCAGAAATGAGCTCCAAGCGCCGGTCAGACCGGCGCAGGTTCCGTTTGATGGTTGATGTTTTTTAACCATTAACGGAGCAGCCGCCTATCCGGTGGCACTCGCGTGTGAGAAATACATGACTGACGCTTTTGAAGTGACAGGCGACTTTTCGTCTGCCGATTCCCTTTCCCATGACTCTAATCATTCCGGCGATGTCTTCGCCGCCGGAAATTCTGTTGAATCCAATGATGTTGTGCAGGATGTAATTCCTGCTGCGCCCAACGGGTTTCAGAAATTGGGCCTGCGGCCTGAGCTCCTGCAAGCCGTGCAGGACCTAGGTTTCACGGAGCCAACTTCGGTTCAAATCAAGACAATTCCCCTGGCGTTGCCAACGGATAGCAAAGCTGGTGAGGCGAAGCGCTTCATTGACTTGATGGTTTCAAGCCAGACCGGCAGTGGCAAAACTGCCGCATTTTTACTGCCTGTTCTGCACACGCTGTTGATGCAGGAAGAAGAAGCCCAAGCCAAAGAGCGTGCCGATTTTGAACAAGCGGTTGCTGATGCAGCAGCCAAAGGCGAGGCTCCGCCAAAACGGCCCAAGCGCAAGGACCCTACCAGCTCCCGCAATTTCAAGGCGGCTGAACCCGGCGCGCTGATTCTGTGCCCAACCCGTGAACTGGCCCAGCAGGTCGCGCATGATGCGATTGACCTGGTTCGCCATTGCCGTGGCCTGCGTGTTGCCAATGTCGTTGGCGGCATGCCGTACCAGCTGCAAATTGCCAAGCTGCAAAACGCCAATCTGGTGGTCGCCACGCCGGGTCGCTTGCTGGATTTGCAGCGTTCGATGCAAATCAAACTGGACAAGGTTCAGTTCCTGGTGGTTGACGAAGCTGACCGCATGCTGGACCTCGGCTTTGCCGATGACCTGGCTGAAGTGAACCAGCTCACCATCGAGCGCAAGCAGACCATGATGTTCAGTGCCACGTTGGCCCCCCGCATTCAACAGCTGGCAACCCGCGTGATGCGCGAACCACAACGGGTTCAGATTGATACACCGCAGGAAAAGCACCAAAACATCAAGCAGATCCTGTTCTGGGCCGATACCGCGCAGCACAAACGCAAGCTGCTGGACCACTGGCTGCGTGATACCACCATTAATCAGGCCATCGTGTTTGCCAGCACTCAAATTGAGTGTGACGGCTTGGCCAATGACCTGCAGCAAGACGGTTTCAGCGCTGTGGCCCTGCACGGTGCCCTGAATCAGGGCCTGCGCAACCGTCGCCTGATGGCGCTGCGCGAAGGTCATGTGCAAATTCTGGTGGCGACCGACGTTGCTGCTCGCGGTATTGACGTGCCCACCATCACCCACGTGTTCAATTTTGGCCTGCCCATGAAGGCGGAGGACTACACCCACCGCATTGGCCGCACAGGTCGGGCTGGGCGTGACGGCCTTGCCGTGACCTTCGCCGAGTTCCGTGATCGCCGCAAGATTTTCGACATTGAGTCCTACAACCGCCAACCGATCAAGGCCGAGGTCGTGCCCGGTCTGGAACCCAAGCAGCGCATGCCGGATGCTCGCCCTGCCGGAAATTTCGGCGGCCGCGGCAGCCGTGGACCCAATGACAACCAGTCACGGGATCGCAAATTCGGTGGCGGCGGTGGCAATGGTAGTGGTCGCTCGGGTGGCTTTGGTGGTGGTGACCGTGAAGGTTTCAGCTACGAACGCAAAGGCGGCTTCAACGACCGCTTTGCGGGTGGTGGTGCCCGTCATGAATCTGCCGCACCGCGCGGGGACTTTGCTGCGCCTCGGGGAGACTTCGGTGCCCCTGCACGCAAGCCGGCCTTTGGAAAACCGATGGGCGTCAAGCCGGGCAACGGTGGCAAGGTATTTGTGCCGCGCGACGCAAAAAAGAGTTTCTCCAAACCAGCCAGGTGAAATTCCCAGCTAAAAAAGGAACCGACAGGTTCCTTTTTTTTTTCATTGAACCAGCTCAACGCGGACCGGAACCGAATTCGGCATAACCGTACAACCGCTCGGGCGGCATGTTGAGGATCATGGTCTTGTCGGCCACAGTGCCCGTGATCGAATAATTCGGCTCAGCCGTGTTTCTGCGAATCGACGTGTGTACCGGTTTGCCAGCTGGATCCGTAATGGCTGCAACCATGGGCGTATTGGCGTTTGAACTACGCTTCACCACCACGGCCAGTTCACCGGATTTGAGTCTGACAAAGTCCCCCGGCGGGTAAATACCAAACTCCTTGATAACCGCCATGGACAGGGGGCCGCCTTTGTCTTCGCGGAACAATTGACGGGCAGCTTCCTGAGTTGTCAATGCCGGACGTATCAGGCGTGGACTGATTTTTGCCATAAAGACGTCCGCCACCCGCAAGGCCACCGCCAATTCCGAGGGTTCTACAAGTCCCTTCGGGTAACCGCTTCCATCGGAACGTTCATGATGCTGTTCTACCGCGTTCAACCATTCAGTATCCGCGACGCCCATTTTCCTGAGCAGTTCGACTGCCTGGACTGGATGCTTTTCAATCGCGGCCTTTTGCTTGTCTCTCATCGGGATATCCTGTTTGGCCATTTGTCCCTGCA
>JAABRC010000457.1 GCA_011391115.1 Candidatus Egaibacter danicus
TGGCGATGATTCGGCAGAAGCTGGGGGGGCTGGGGTATGAGTTCTGAGCCCACCAAGAAAGAAACCTCGGCTCCAGTCACCGCCGCAAAGAGCGGGAGAGGGAGTTCCGAGGCTTACACGCTCATTCTACGATAAGCGAGACAGCGCATGCAACCCTGGTTACATCAGCAAGTCGAAACCCACATTTCTGCCGAACGTTTGCAGGCGTACGCCGTTCCGAGCCCTGATGGGCAGGCCGACCCCAAAGTTACGCTGGCGCGCTACCTGCTCAACATGGCCTTGTGCGAAAGCCTGTACCCCGCGCTGCAAAACTGCGAAATTGCCTTGCGCAACGCCATTCACCAACACCTGGCCCGGTTGATGGGGCGCGAAGACTTGTACGACGCCCCAGCGTTTGCGATGGCCCCATGGGGGCAAGAAGAAATCCGCAAAGCCAAGGCAAAACTTCACAAGCTGGGCAAAGCCAGCACCCCTGGCCGGGTGGTGGCCGAGCTGCAATTCGGGTTCTGGACCAGCTTGTTTGAAGCACATTACGAACAACACACCCCGTTTCTGCCCAGTGGCATCAAAGCCGTTTTTCCCCACATGCCCAAAAGCCTGCACAAGCGCAAAGACCGCAAAAACGACCTGGAACACATTCGCGTGTTGCGCAACCGCGTGTTTCACCACGAGCGCATCGTCCACTGGCGCGACCTGGACGCCCAGCATGGCTTGATCTTGAACGTCATCGGCTGGATCGGCCCGCCACTGCGACACGTGACCCAAGCGGTGGAGCGCTTTGTGTCGGTCAGGGCGGCAGGGCTGACGCCCTTTCTCACTCATGACATGTGGGATTCTGGACAAACGCATGGCCGGGGGCGCGGAGCTGGATGCGCTGATTCGGCAGAAGCTGGGGGGGCTGGGGTATGAACCTTGACGCTTGCGCCACTGCGCCTGAAAACTGGCAAAGACTACCAATCAAAGATGTGTGCCAGCGCGTTACAAGTGGAGGCACGCCCAGCCGAAAACAACCTGAGTTCTATTCCGGAGGCTCGATAGGCTGGGTCAAGACCAAAGAGCTGCAGGATGGTTTTATCAACGAGACGGAGGAATCGATTACACCTTTGGCTGTTTCCTCATCGTCCGCAAAAATCCTGCCTAAAGATACGGTTTTGTTGGCTATGTACGGTGCTACCGTTGGTATGCTGGGCATTCTAGAAAAAGAAATGACATGCAACCAGGCCTGCTGCGCCATGCTGGTTAAGCCCGGATTTGACCGAGACTTTCTTTTCTATCAACTGCTCGCTCACCGCACTCAACTCCAAGGTTTGGCAACCGGGGCAGCACAACAAAATTTAAGTGGGCAACAAATAAAGGAACTGGTACTGCCCTTCCCGTCACTTGATGAGCAACGAGCAATTGGTTCATATTTGAGAACACTCGACGACCGCATCACCCTCCTGCGCGAAACCAACGCCACCCTAGAAGCCATCGCCCAGGCGCTGTTCAAGTCGTGGTTTGTCGATTTCGACCCCGTGCGCGCCAAGATGGAAGGCCGCGCCCCCGAAGGCATGGACGAGGCCACGGCGGCGCTGTTTCCCGATTCGTTTGAGGAGACGGAGTTGGGGGTGGTGCCGCTGGGGTGGCTACCGCAAACTTTCCGCGAAACCATCGACATCATTGGCGGCGGCACGCCCAAGACATCCAATCCCGATTTCTGGAATGGCACCATTCCCTGGTTCTCCGTGGTCGATGCACCTGCAGCATCCGACGTGTTTGTGATTGACACCGAAAAACACATCACGAAGGCGGGTCTGAACGGTTCTTCCACAAAACTGCTGCCCGCCGGAACCACAATCATTTCAGCGCGTGGCACGGTGGGGCGTTTGGCATTGATTGGTTGCCCCATGACAATGAACCAGTCTTGTTATGGCCTGCGTGGAAAGGCTGAGGATGACTACTTCACGTTCTTCAGCACCACGCGCTTGGTTCAACAGCTTCAACAGAAAGCGCATGGCTCGGTGTTTGACGCCATCACGCAAGAAACGTTTTCAGGCGTGCATTTGAGCTATCCCAGTGCTGAAGTTATCGCTGCTTTTGATAGCGCCATAGAGCCATTGATGTTGCGTATTCGGGAGAATTTGATTCAAGCCAAAACCCTCGCCACCCTCCGCGACACCCTGCTCCCCCGCCTGATCTCCGGCCAGCTTCGCCTGTCTGAAGCCTCTGAAGTGTTGTCACCCTCATACCTCAAGGCTTCTGTATGTGCCTAAGTCCAGCACAATACCGGCATACTGAAACGATGCACTACGCTTGGTGCGACTGAATTTTCTATCAAGGATAGTCTGACATGCTGCAATCCCTGACCCTGAATGGCGTAGGTCCTGCAAAACAACTGGGACCGGTGGACTTTGCGCCGCGCATGAACTTTCTGACGGGCGACAACGGCTTGGGCAAGAGCTTTCTGCTGGACACGGCCTGGTGGGCTTTGACACGTACATGGGCCAGAGGTATTCCTGCCACACCACAAAAAACCGCCAAATCTTCGCGCATTTCGTTCCGCTATTCCAAGTCCACACCTGGCGCGCATGAAGAGTCCGTGACCTTTCTGCACCGGGAGGGAGTTTGGCCACTCAAACAAGGGCGCCCGCCGATTACGGGTGTGGTCATTTACGCCGGCGTCGATGGCAGTTTTTCTTCCTGGGACCCCGCTCGTAACTACTGGAAGGATAAGGAACCGTCGCCCACCGCCCGGCCTCGGGCGTTCAATTTTTCGCCTTCACAGGTGTGGGATGGCCT
>JAABRC010000458.1 GCA_011391115.1 Candidatus Egaibacter danicus
GGCGGTGGTTCCCGGTTTGCGGTGTTCAAAAGCTGTGAGCATAGCTTTCCAGGCAGTTGGCGTTACCCCCATCCAGGGTAAAACGCTATTCACCAGAATTCCCACACAGCCTGAAGGAATCGCGGTCCAGGAATCTTTTTGCATTTTCGGTGTCCACTACACTACGACGGCTGCAAGGTGCAGCCAACAAGGAGTCTGAAACATGAATGATCGAGTGCAAACCATTGACCAAGGCACAGGTTTCGGCCAGGCTGCCTCGCAGGTTGAACGCAACAAAGTTCTGCGCAACACCTACTGGCTGCTGGCCCTGAGCCTGCTTCCCACCGTGCTGGGTGCCTGGCTGGGTGTGGCGACGGGCATTACCAAGTCATTGAGCGGCGGCTTGGGACTGATCGTCTTTCTGGGCGGCGCGTTCGGTTTCATCTACGCCATCAACAAGACCAAAAATTCAGCGGCGGGCGTGCCAGTCCTGTTGGGTTTCACCTTCTTCATGGGCTTGATGCTGTCACGCATGATCGCCATGGTGCTGGGCTTCAAGAACGGCCCGGACCTGATCATGACGGCATTCGGTGGTACGGCCGGCGTCTTCTTTGTGATGGCCAGCCTGTCCAGCGTCATCAAGCGTGACCTGTCGGGCATGGGCAAGTGGCTGTTCGTCGGCGCGCTGGCCATCCTGGTCGGCGGCATCATCAACGTCTTTGTAGGTTCCACCGCCGGCATGATGGCGATCTCCGTCATGGCCATCGGCGTGTTCAGTGCCTACATGCTGTACGACCTGAAGCAGATTATCGATGGCGGAGAAACCAACTACATCAGCGCCACGCTGGCCCTGTACCTGGACATCATCAACGTATTCCAGAGCCTGTTGGCCTTGCTGGGCATCATGGGAGGCGAACGCGACTGAACGGTATGTTTCGGGGGTGGCCGCGCCAACCCCCTAAAAAAAGAAGGGCCTGCGGGCCCTTTTTTGATGTCCCGGCCGGGCAGCGGGCAAAATGCGCCACGCGCCCTTCCGTGTCTGCTGAACCTAGTCCGCGCCCCCGATGTCCCTCGCCTATTCCTTGCTCAAAACGACCCACATGACACTGGTGGGCGCCAGCGTGCTGCTCTTCGTGTTGCGTGGCGTGGCCACGCTGGGGGCGGCGCGATGGCCCATGAACAAAACTGTGCGGCGGATCAGCGTGGCCATTGACACCAGCTTGCTGATAGCCGGCGTCAGCCTGTGGTGGATGCTGGGGATGAACACGACCGGTCAGGCCTGGCTGGGCGTCAAGCTTCTGCTGCTGCCGGTTTACGTGATCCTGGGTTCCTTCGCACTCAAGCGGGCCCAGGGTCGTGGGGCCAGGGCGGTGTTTTTCGTGCTGGCATTGGCTACCGTCAGCTTAATGGTGGCAGTGGCCGTGACGCATCACCCTCTGGGGCCATGGGCGCACTGACATCTTCAGGCAAGGTACGCCAGGCGCTACTGGTCACGGCGGGCGTGATTTCGCTGGGCTTGGGCTTGCTCGGCGTCGTCTTGCCGGGCTTGCCCACGACGCCTTTTGTGCTGCTGGCCGCAGCGTGCTTTGCCAAAGCCTCCCCTCGTTTGCACCAGTGGCTCACTTGCCACCGTTTTCTGGGGCCCATGGTGCGCGATTGGGAGGCCCATCACTCCCTGCCGCTGCGGGTCAAGTGGATTTCCACAACACTCATGATGAGCATGGTGGGTCTCTCCGCCTGGCAATTCATGGGCCGACCGTGGTTGCAGTCCGTCCTGCTCGGCTTCGGTCTGCTCGGCGCATGGGTGGTGTGGCGTATTCCGACACGACGATAAGTTGAGACTCCCGGCCTGACCTCTTGAACAACCGGAACTGCGTCCGGGTCAGGCGGCAGCACCACTGAAGGCCAATGTTCGCGCCGTTCGCGGCTTTTTATGCATAAATGGGCTAACGCCAGCATGAAATGGTCACTGTTAGCTATTATTTTTAATAGTCTCAAGCACTGACCGACCTGAAAAAGCGGCATTTTGCCCTTTGGGCGGCCCCGCAGGGGACCCATCACGGGGAGCAATCTGCCCTAAAAATGGCGATAAACATGCTTGCGGCAAACGCCGGTTGAAACAGCCGGCACCCCTTCGCTCACGCTCCAAACCGGGTTGTATCAAAAGGCAGAAAGCCTGCTGTCGATGCGACAGCAGGCTTTTTGGTCTGGATGCGTATTTGCGCCGCACTCAGGGCGGCCCTGGAAGCACGGTCTGCAAAGCGAATCGTCTTATTCTGGCGACCGCCGGCTTCAGCCCCGCGAAATCTTCAGCACCTTGGTGCCGCCGGTGCGCTTTGGCGCTTCGCCGCGCGGCGTGAATGCCTTGCCGGCGGGACCCGGCTTGGTAAAAGCCGGCTTGCGGGAAGCGAAGTCACCGCCACGAGGTGCGAAACCTTCGTTGCGGGGAGCGAATTCAGCGCCACGGGGCGCAAAAGTCTCGTTGCGCGGCGCGAATCCCTCCTTGCGCGGCGGGAAACCCTCATGGCGGGGCGCAAACCCAGCGTTGCGCGGCGCAAAGCCTTCATTGCGGTTGCCGCCGAAGCCTTCGTTACGATTGCCGCCACCGAAGCCTTCATTGAAGCCGCTGCGGCGATCATAGCTACGCTCCTCGCGCTGACCGAAACCACCTTCATTGGCACCGAACTGACGTGGTCCGCCCCGCGCATGCCTGTCAGCACCGCCGCCACCGAAGCCGCCGCGGGCGCCGCCGCCACCGGAATTGCGGTCGCGCGGGGAGGCGTCACGAGGGCCACGGTC
>JAABRC010000459.1 GCA_011391115.1 Candidatus Egaibacter danicus
GGGCGCACAGACATAGTTCAAAAGAACTATGCCGAGGTACTTGGCTGCAAAGGTTGATAAAGATCAAATGGCGTCCAGCGCTGTAGCGTATACCGCCACCTGCACACGGGAGCTGAGCTGCAACTTGCGCAGAATGTGCTGCACATGGATCTTGACGGTGGTTTCCGCAATGTCCAATTGCCGCGCGATGACCTTGTTACTATCGCCGCGCGCTATGCACACCAGCACCTCACGCTCGCGCGCCGAGAGCTGCGCCAACGCCACGGCCTGAGCGGACTGCACCGCAGAACCCGGTACCGCGATGGCGGGTACGTCGTTACGGGCAGTGTCAGCACCCTTGGGCGGTTTGGCCCTGAAGGCAGTCACCAGCTTGGTCATCATCTCCGGGCTGACCACAGACTCGCCCGCCATCACCTTCACGATGGCTTCACACAACTGATCTGACTCCACGGTTTTGAGCAAATAACCCTCCGCTCCGGCCTGCAGCGCTGCAGCCAGATCGTCTTCGTTTTCACTGACCGTGAGCATCAGAATGCGAGCTTCTGGCGCCGCTTCTTTGAGTGCCGGAATTCCCTCCACACCTCGCACTCCCGGCAAATGGTTGTCCAGAAGAATGACATCCGGGGCTTGGCGCGCCAGGATGCGCAGCGCTTCGCCAATGTCAGCCGCCTGCGCAGCCACATGAAAGCGCCCATCCTGCGACAGCAAGGCCGTTAGTCCACGGCGAAACAAGGTGTGGTCATCCACAATCAAAAGTTCAATGGCGGGCAAGTTGGCAGTCATACGAGCATCATTCAGTAAGTTAATTGCGGCGGATTAACCGGCTGAGACCCGGGCTGCGCAGCCACCACGGGGTGCTGTGGCAGTGTCAAGGTAACGACGCTACCCGCACCCGATTCTGATTCCACCTCCACCACCGCACCAATACGGGCAGCGCGCTCACTCATGATCTTCAGGCCGACGTGACTTTCACCTTTGGGAGTCTCGGCGTCAAACCCGACACCATCATCGTGCACGCTAAACCGCCAACGCAAGCCTTTGTGAACCCGAAGCGTCACCGCTTTAGCCCCCGCGTGTTTGCGGACATTGGACAGCGCCTCCTGCACCACATGGAGCACCTGCACCTGCACATCCGCGGGCAAGGGCAGACCCTCCCCTTCTGTCTGAAGGTGGGCCGCCAAGCCAGTCTGGTGGCGGAACTTTTGCAATGTCTCGTGCAGCGCGGCTTCAATATCGTCGGTGTTGGTGCGGGTGCGGAAATGCACCAGCAATTCACGCACATCATGGATGCTTTCTTTCAGGCCCTCATCCAGTTCATTGAGCGCCGTATTCACCTGTTCGGCGTGGCCCCTTTCGGTGGCTGAGCGCATGAGTTGCACCTGTATTTTCAGAAACGCCAGAGATTGGGCGATGGAATCGTGCAGTTCCCGTGCCAGCAGGGCCCGCTCTTCCCCCACAGCGGCTTCACGCTCAAGCGCTGCTGCGCGCAAGCCCTCCAGTGCACTGGCCAGATGGCTGGCCAAAGCATCCAGCAGCTCGACTTCGTCGGGGCGCAGTGTGACCTCGCTGCGAAAGAAAAGATCGATCTCACCAATCAACCTGCCCTGCAAACGGATGGGAACACTCACCACACTCTGGTAGCCGACCTTCGCGCAATGGCGCATAGGGGCCGATGCATGGCTATGAATCGGGATCACCCGCGTACGGGCATCTGGCTTCAGGTTGCCACAAGCGCACGCCCCAGACAGTAGGCTGCGCTCTTCGTCCAGCATTTCCTGCGGAAAGCAATCTGATGCCAACATCAGATAGCGCTGGTTGGCTTCATCCGACCAGCGCACCGCGACGGCATCGGCCTTCATCACCACACGAACCCGCTGCGCAAACCCCTTGGAAAGGCTCTCAATGGTATCGGCACTGGCCAGAAAGGCGCTCACCTCATACAAGGTTTCAATTCGTGCGCGCTGCGCCTCAATATGCTGCGTCTTAGCGGCGACTTGCGCCTCCAGGCCACCATAAAACTCTTGCAGCCGCCGCGCCATGCCATTAAAGCCTGCAGCAACCTGGCCAAACTCGTCTTGCGTTTCCACCGCCACCCGCGCACCAAAGTCTTTCTTTTCAATGCGGTGCAAACCCTGACGCAAATTAGACAGCGGGGTGATGACATACAGGTAGCCGGTGTACAGCATGACCACCGCGCTGCCAATGGCCAAGGCCATCATGACGAACTGAAACAAGTTCAAAATGGCCGTAAATCGTGCCATTTGGTGCTCAATGGCCATCACAAACTTGTCAATGGCCTCCACAAAGTTATCCGCCGAACGTAAAGACTCGGCGACGGACACCTCTTCCAACTGCAACCACTGGGACCGCTGCACGGCCCAAAGCCGCTGCACCAATTCAAAGCTTGCGGTGGAGTGCTCGTCCCAGGGCACAAAAAGTGGCCGTGAAGGATCTCCACTGCGCAGCAGCTCCAAGCTGCTGTCAAACGATGCGACCAGCGTCTCGACCTTTTCACGAGGCACCTCCGCCTGCACAGAGCTGGACAAGCGCCAGGTCTGCATTCGCATGCGGCCCGCTTCATTGACCGCCGCCGCCCCACCTTCGAGTTGCCAAGTGACCCACAGCGTCAGGCCGATCGATGCGAGCCCCACGAGCAACAGGGCGGCACCGGTGCGGATGAGCTTTCGGGAAAGGGATGCGGTAACTTGCATACTTGTAGGTTAACTCCAAAGGAGCGCTAAATTGAGCGCCAAGCGCACTTTTGC
>JAABRC010000460.1 GCA_011391115.1 Candidatus Egaibacter danicus
CGAAGTGCTGGATCATTTTGGTGAAGGTAATGCCCGATATCACCACCGAGCCGCAGCCCTGAAAAAACATCTGGAACAGCACGTCACCCACCGGTGCCGTCAGAAAATGGCTGGGCACCGCATGCAGCGCCAGCAGCAGCCCATAGACCGGCACATAGGTAAAAAACGCAAACGCGGTGATGGCGATGGTGGCACGCACCGCGTCCAGCTTGTGGCGCCGCGCCAGCACGCTGTAAACCGACCAGCAAAACGCAGCAACCATGAACAGGATGTCACCTTTCCAGACATTTCCACCATCAAAGGCGTGCAGCAGACTGGCGCCACCCACCATCAAATCACCGGCGACGATGAAGCCCAGGCCCATCGCACGCGCAGAAGTAATGCGATCCCCCAACACCCAGACGGCCAGCAAAGCCGTCCACAGCGGCAGGCTGCCAGGCATCAGCACCGAGGCGTGGGCAGCTGGCGCATAGACAAATCCGCTATAGGCCAGCATGGCGTACAGCAATCCACCAAACACGCCAGCCGTGGCCGTCACGCGCAGCGACAGGGGAGACAGACCAAAGAACGAAGACGTCGGTGCCAAGCCTGTCTGACCGGCAGGCGATTCGGTCGCCCGCGACCGGTCACGCTGAACCAGCCACCAGCCCCAGGGCAACAACACGGCGCTGGCACCCAGAATGCGGGCCAGGGCGATGTCAAACGGCGTCAGTGTCGCACCCCGCGCCGGGTCAGCCGACGCCCGCGCAATGACGATGAACGATGTCCAGATGATGACGGTGATGACGGCGGCAGCCCGGCCAACCAGAGTAGGGGACAAGCCCTTGAGGAAACGCATGGGGTGATTATCGGTGGCCCTTGGGCTCACCGTCTGGCGCTGCGCTGTAGACTCATGTGAACATGCTTTTGACCACACAAACCAACCTGCGCACAGCGCTGTCGTCCTCTTTCCCGAATGGGAGGTGGCTTGCCCGGCGTAGCACGGCATTGGTTGCGGCACTGGGCATCTGGTGCGGGTCTTTGTACGCCCAGAACGGTTTTCCGGCCGAAGTGGACGCCGCCCTGCAGCGGGCGAAGGTGCCACGCGACGCCATCAGCCTGCTGGTGGTGGATGCCGAGGGCAAAGTGCCGCCGCGCCTGAGCCACCGCGCCAACGTGCCCGTGAACCCGGCATCCATCATGAAGCTGGTGACCACTTACGCTGCGCTGGACTTGCTGGGGCCCGCCTTCACCTGGAACACACCGGTTTATATCGAAGGCGCGGTGCGCGAGGGCACGCTGTACGGTAATCTGTATATCAAGGGCCAGGGTGACCCCAAGCTGGTGCTGGAGCGCATGTGGCTGCTGCTGCGGCGCCTGCAGGGTCTGGGAGTGAAGACGATTGCCGGTGACATCGTGCTGGACCGCAGCGCGTTTGAAACCGTGGAGCAGGACCCCGCCAACTTCGACGGCGAACCCCTGCGACCCTATAACGTGGCGCCGGATGCCCTGATGATCAACTTCAAGTCCGTGGTCATGACGTTCTCGCCCGACCGCACTACGAACCTCGCGCAGGTGAGCTTTGACCCACCGCTGGCGGGCGTGCAGATGCAAACCACGGTACCGCTGTCAACCGGTGACTGCGCCGACTACCGTGGCACCCTCAAGGCAGAGTTCGCCGACCCCAAACAAATCCGCTTCACTGGCACCTACCCCTGGAGCTGTGGCGAAAAAGTCTGGCCCGTGGCTTATACCGACCCCAAAACCTATGCCATGCGCGCGGTGGAGGGCATGTGGCTGGAGATGGGCGGCAAGATCGGCGGCACCGTGCGCGAAGGCAAGGTGCCGCTGGTGCAGGGCGTGGCGATGAAACCGGTATTCGAGGTGAATTCACCCGCATTGGCCGAAGTGATCCGCGACATCAACAAATACAGCAACAACGTCATGGCGCAGCAGGTGTTTCTGACGCTCAGCCTGCAAAACAGAGCCGTGATGAACGGCGGTGGCGCGGCCACGCTGGATGCCTCGCGCGACGTGGTGCGCCGCTGGTGGAAAGACCGCATCGGCACCGACGATGCGCCCGTCATGGACAACGGCTCGGGCCTGTCGCGTGTGGAGCGCATCAGCGCGCAGGCACTGGGGCGTTTGCTGCAAACAGCCTATGTATCACCCTTGATGCCGGAGTTGATGTCGTCGTTGCCCGTCACCGGTGTGGATGGCACCCTGCGCCGCAGCCGTGCAAAAGCCTACGGCAGCGCGCACCTCAAAACCGGCTCGCTACGTGACGTGACGGGTGTGGCAGGGTATGTTCATGGGGCCAGTGGCAAACGTTATGTGCTGGTGGCCATTACCAACCATACCAACGCCGGCGCCACGCGACCGGCCATTGAAGCACTGATGGATTGGGCCTGGAAAGACAACTGACGTATTGCCGGTTGTGCCGGCGTGGAAGTGGGGCTAAGTCGCTGCTGCACGCTGCAACCGGTCACGCACACCAGCCCATTCAGGCTCATCAGGTGGCGTTTCCACCCAGATGAGTTTCGCGCCTTTGTCGTCAAATTCCCGCAACACGGCAAACAATTGTTGGGCAGTTGCAGCAGCGTCATCCGGCATGCGCCGACGTATAACTTTGGACGAAGACGACCGCAAAATCGCCCGGGAATACGTGGCAATCACGGTGCCGGTACCGTCGATTTCGGCACCCAGCACATCCAGCGCCGCCTGGAGCGCGGGTGCATCCATCAGGCGAACCCGGGCATGCGGCGCATAGTGCGACTCCACT
>JAABRC010000046.1 GCA_011391115.1 Candidatus Egaibacter danicus
AGCCTTCTTCATTTCGCGATCAGCTGCGACTTGTGATGCCTTGAGAGCCGCATCAACAGTCGATTTGCCAGCCAGGGCGGCACTCATTTGCTGGCCCACCGTGGTGCCAATAGCCTGGAACTCGGGGATGGCAGCAAACTGCACGCCAACGTATGGGCTCTTTGGCAGGGTGCTGTCAGCCGGATTGGCACTGTCAATGGCGGCTTTCTCGGCAGCAGCAAACTTGGCCACTTTCAGGAAATCAGCGTTGGTGTAGGTGCTCTTGCGGGTGCCGGTAGGAATATTGCCCCAGCCCACTTCCTTGCCAATCAGATTGATGTATTCCTTGCTGGTTGCCCAAGTCACGAATTTCGTGGCGGCTTCCACTTTTTGTGAGCCGGCAGGAATGGCCAGTGCCCATGCCCACAGCCAGTTGGCGCCCTTGGGTGTTACGGCCGTTGGAGCCTGTGCAAATGCCACCTTGTCCGCCACTTTGGACTGCTTGGGATCGGTGATGAACGAGGCCGCAATCGTGGCGTCAATCCACATACCGCACTTGCCTTCGTTGTACAGCGCCAGAATCTCGTTGAAGCTGTTGGCCGACGAGCCGGGAGGGCCGTATTTTTTCAGCAGATCAACGTAAAAGTTGATGGAATCCTTCCAGGGCTTGGACTCCAGCTGTGGTTTCCAGTTCATGTCGAACCACTGGCCGCCGTTGGTATTCACCAGCGTGGTCAGAAAAGCCATGTTGTCACCCCAGCCCGGTTTGCCACGTAGGCAGATGCCGTACACGCCGTTTTTCGGGTCGTGGATCTTGGATGCCAGGTCCTTGACTTCAGTCCAGGTTGGTTTGTCGCTGACCTTTACACCAGCCTTGTCGGCCAGATCCTTGCGGTACATCAGCATGGAGCTTTCGCCGTAGAACGGTGCAGCGTACAGCTTGCCGCCGACCGACAGGCCATTGCGCATGGCCGGCAGCAGATCGTCAACGTCATAGGCGGCGTCGGTCTTGAGTTCGGTAAGCCAGCCCTTTTTGCCCCAAATAGGGGTTTCGTACATGCCGATGGTCATGACGTCGAATTGACCGCCTTTGGTGGCGATGTCGGTGGTGACGCGCTGGCGCAGCACACCTTCTTCCAGCGTGACCCATTTGAGGGTGATGCCGGGATTGGCAGCTTCAAATGCCTTGCTGTGTTTTTGCATTTCGATCATGTGACCGTTGTTCACGGTGGCAATGACGAGTTCCGTTGCAGAGTGGGCCATTCCGGCGATCAGGCCAAAGGCCAGTGCCAGCGATGCTTTTAGTTTCATGAATCTGTCTCCTTGTGTGGTTTCGGGTAAGAAGCCGATGTCAGCAGCTCATCGACAGGCGTGAATATAGGATTCGACCGATCTCCATCTTGATACTCTTGCGGCAAAAAGATGTACTTTCATGCGACATATAGTCAGGGTTTTCCTATATGTGCGGAATATCGTATTGATCTTGAGTGTGAGGTGAAAGATTGGTGCACTCTGGTAAGCGCAGCACCCGCTTTACCCGGACTCGTTCCGTACCTGACATGTAACCGCATTTCTGCCAAAATGCGAAACTAAATTACATGGAGACAACCGTCATGCCCCGTCGCGCCACCAAAATCGTTGCCACTCTCGGCCCCGCCTCCAGCGACCCCGCATTGCTGGAGCAAATGATCCGCTCAGGTGTCAACGTGGTGCGGCTGAATTTCAGCCATGGCAAGGCGCAAGACCACATTGACCGCGCCAGGCTGGTTCGCGAAGCGTCCCACCGGGCTGGCCGCGAAGTGGCCATCATGGCCGATCTGCAGGGCCCCAAGATCCGGGTTGGCAAGTTCGCGGAAGGCAAAGTCATGCTGGTGCCGGGCGAGAAATTCGTCCTGGACGCCGCACGGACCGAGTTGGGTGATGTCCACGCTGTCGGGCTGGACTACAAACCCCTGCCGCGCGAGGTCAAACCCGGCGACATACTGCTGCTCAACGACGGATTGATCGTGATCGTGGTGGATTCCGTTGTAGGTGAGGCCGTGCATACCACCGTCAGAATGGGTGGTGAATTGTCCAACAACAAGGGTATCAACAAGCAGGGCGGTGGACTCACTGCGCCTGCGTTGACGGCCAAGGACATGGAGGACATCAAGACGGCGATGGCCTTCCAGGCTGATTATGTGGCGGTGAGCTTTCCGCAGAATGCCACGGACATGGAGATGGCCCGTCAGCTCTGCAATGTGGCCGCAGAACAATACAACCACAAGCCGCACCTGATCGCCAAGATTGAGCGCGCCGAGGCCATTCCCAAACTACTGGAAATTATTTTGGCCAGCGACGGCATCATGGTGGCGCGAGGTGATCTGGCCATTGAAGTGGGCAACGCAGCCGTCCCTGCCCTGCAAAAGCGCATGATCAAACTGGCGCGCGAGCACGACCGCGTGGTGATCACGGCCACTCACATGATGGAGTCCATGATCAGCAACCCGGTGCCAACCCGGGCCGAGGTCAGCGACGTGGCCAATGCCGTGCTGGATGGCACTGATGCGGTGATGCTCTCAGCGGAAACTGCCGCTGGCAAGTACCCGCTGGAGACGGTGGTAGAGATGGCCAAGATTTGTCATGCTGCCGAGAACGCTGAGGATGTTGAGCTTGACGGTGACTTCACCGGCCAGAAGTTTGATCGCATCGACCAGTCCATCGCCATGGGCGCACTGTTCACGGCACACCACCTGGGTGCAAAGGCCATTGTTGCGCTGACGGACAGCGGCTCCACCGCACTGTGGATGAGTCGCCACCGGATCAACGTACCTATTTATGCACTCACGTCAAAAGTAGCGACCCAGCGAAAAATGACCCTGTACCGCAATGTGCGTCCGCTCCTGCTGGATTCCAGTGGTGACCGTGATACGGCCCTCAAGCAGGCGGAAGGTCACCTGAAGAAGTTTGGCATCGTTCAAGGCGGCGATGTGTACGCCATCACCTGTGGCGAACCCATGGGCGCGCCGGGTGGTACCAACATGCTCAAGATCTGCCGCGTGGTCTGAACACCGGAAGCAACAGCATGCCGTGCCGCATGACGGCTTGCTGAAGGCCCCATGCCAGTGCGGCCGTTGTCCAGCACACCCATGCCGTCCAGAGTGTGTGGCTCATGAAATGAGCTCCGCGCAGTTGCTGCGTCAGTCCCAGCATCAGGCCGGCCGCCATAACCCCCAAAAGCCAGGCCCGTGCAACGCGCGGCGCTTTGTCCTGCAGCCAGAAATAGCCTGCGACAAATGCGAAACCTGCAGACGCATGGCCAGCGGGGAAGCAGCGGCCACCCCCCCCATCGGTCACACCAAACGCCCAATGGGTAACGTAATGGGCCGCCCCGCCAAACTCTGCAAGATCCCAGGGGCAACTCGTGTGGCTGGCACTCTTCAAGGCCGAGACCGCCAGTAGCGCCAGCAAGGTTCCTGAAACCAGGCCTGCACGCTCACCACGGCTGAGCTGTCGCAGGGCACCAACGGGCCACCAGATAGCGAGAATCAGCGCAAACATCAACACCCAACTCAGGCGGCGCGCATCCTCATGCAGCACGGTGGACAGCAGCCAGCTCTCCCGCAAAGGAAAGCCGAGTGAGGATCCCGAAAGCCTCGCCAGTGGCAAATCCAGCGCGAGTGCGTCCCAAGCCAGCACCAGCAGCAGTGCGCTGAACGTCCAGATGGCAAGGCGAAGATGGCGATTGGCTGGCATTTAACCGGATCGAGTGGCTGGGCAGGGAGTCACCTTGGCAGGTTAGGCCAGGCACCTTAAGGCAGGATTAACGTGTGCCTGTCCGCAAAGGCGAAGCCATCGCTGCAGGGTTGGCGGATCAGTAAGGATTCGGTGGGTTTCGTGACTTATTTGCGATCGCATCGAAGCGGGCACGAGCCTCTTGTGGAGCCGTCGGCGCTAGAATTCGCCCATTCGGTACTCAGTTACCAAGCGGTTACCAACTTCCCTGAGGATCTCAAAATGGCACTCGTTTCGATGCGCGAGCTGCTGGACCATGCAGCCGTCAACGGCTACGGCATTCCAGCCTTCAACGTGAACAACCTGGAGCAGGTGCAAGCCGTGATGGAGGCGGCCAAGGAAGTCGGCGCCCCGGTCATCCTGCAGGCCAGTGCGGGGGCCCGCAAATATGCCGGTGAGCCTTTCATCAAGCATCTGATTCAGGCCGCCATAGAGGCTTATCCACAGATTCCGCTGGTGATGCACCAGGATCATGGCCAGAGCCCCGATGTGTGCCAGGGTGCCATCAACCTGGGATTCAGCTCGGTGATGATGGACGGCTCGCTGATGGCCGATGGCAAGACCATCGCCAGTTACGACTACAACGTGGAAGTTACGCGCAAGGTGGTGGACATGGCCCACGCCACTGGCGTGACCGTGGAGGGCGAACTGGGTTGCCTGGGATCGCTGGAGACCATGAAGGGTGACAAGGAAGACGGCCACGGCACCGATGCCACCATGACCATGGATCAGCTCTTGACCGACCCCGAACAGGCGGCCGATTTTGTGAAACGCACCCAGCTCGACGCCTTGGCCATTGCCATTGGCACCAGCCACGGTGCCTACAAGTTCACGCGCAAGCCCACCGGCGACATTCTGGCGATTGAGCGCATCAAGGAAATCAACCGTCGCTTGCCCAACACGCATCTGGTGATGCATGGCTCGTCCAGCGTGCCGCAAGACCTGCTGGCCATCATCAACCAGTACGGCGGCAAGATGAAGGAAACCTACGGCGTGCCGGTGGAAGAAATCCAGAAGGCCATCCAATTTGGCGTGCGCAAGATCAACATCGACACGGATATTCGCCTTGCCATGACGGCTGCCGTGCGCAAGTTCATGGCAGAAAACCCGGATAAATTTGACATGCGCGACTGGCTCAAGCCAGCCCGTGAAGCCGCCAAACAGATCTGCAAGCAGCGTTACATGCAGTTTGGCTGTGAGGGTCAGGCCGCGAAGATCAAAGGCAACAGCCTCTCGGTCGTGGCGGGCCAATACGCTCGTGGTGAATTGGCGCAATTGGTGAAATAAGAGGCAGTCCGCGCCTTGCGATAATCGGGGCCTGCAGACGGCACATATGCTGTTTGCGGGCTTTTTCGTTTGGGTTCGCGATATGCGGGCATGATTCAATCCTTTCCCCCTGATGGCTCCGACATGACTTCCCCAGCTTTGTCAGTACACACTTCTGCTCTTCACAGCCTCCCTTTGCTCGCGCGTGGCAAGGTGCGCGACAACTACGCCGTGGGTGACGACCGCATTTTGATGGTGGCGAGCGACCGCCTGAGCGCGTTTGACGTCATCATGGGCGAGCCCATTCCCGGTAAAGGCGTTCTCCTGACGCAAATGGCGCTGTTCTGGTTTGACAAGCTGGGCTACGTCTGCCCCAACCATTTGACCGGCGATGCGCCCGAAAGTGTGGTCGCTGCCGATGAGGTGCCCCAGGTTCAGGGTCGCTCCATGCTGGTCAAGCGGCTGAAACCCCTGCCGGTGGAGGCTGTGGTGCGCGGCTATCTGGCGGGCAGTGGCTGGAAGGAATACCAGGGGAACCAGGCGGTTTGTGGTGTGAAGCTGCCACCGGGGCTGAAGAACGCGTCGAAATTGCCCGAGCCCATTTACACGCCTGCCGCCAAGGCTGCTGTGGGCGACCATGACGAAAATATCACTTTCGAGAAAACGGTCGAGATGATCGGCCTGGATCTGGCCACCCGCATCCGCGACATCAGCATCCAGCTCTATAGGGCCGCCTGCGAGATTGCCATCAAGAAAGGCATCATCATTGCCGACACCAAGTTTGAATTTGGTCTGGACACCGATGGCACGCTGACGCTGATGGACGAGGTGCTGACGCCTGACTCCTCCCGCTTCTGGCCCGCTGAGAGTTATCAGGAAGGTGTCAACCCGCCCAGCTACGACAAGCAGTTTGTCCGAGACTGGCTGGAGCAGGTGCGCATTGACGGCAAGCCCTGGAGCAAAACCCCGCCAGCGCCCCGCGTGCCCAACGAGGTGATTGCCAGAACGGCCGCGAAATACCAGGAAGCACTGACGCGGCTGACCAGCTCTTGACAGCTCGCAATCAGTTCAGCGCCATGCTGAGCTTGCGCCGGTAAGCCGACACCAGCTGGGCCTGTGGGTCCTGTTCGGCCACCACCTTGCCGGCGATCTCGATACCGCCTGCGGTCTTGCCCATGTCCTGCGGGTTTGCCTTGGGTTTGGGCGGCGTCAGCAGCTCCAGAATGGCCACGAACGTCTTGCGTGGCACGGCGTCGCCCCAGGTTTTGTCGCGCATGATGATTTCCAGCAACTCGTCCATGGCCCCTGTCCAGTTGCCACTCACCATCAGCACGCGGGCTTTGGCCAGCCGGGTGTCAAAATCACGTTTATTGGCTACAATCAGGGCATCAAATTGCTCTGTAGCCCACGTCCCCTGTGCGTGAGTAGCTGCAAATTTGATAGCATTCAGAAATTGCTCCAGGGCATCAAAGCGCAGCTGGCGGGGAATGGCGGCCAGCGCCGGTGCCAGTGCAGCTTCGGCGTCTTCCAGCAGGTTGTTCTCGATCAGCAGCTTGACGTAGTCGTAGCGCGCGTCGTCGTTGCCGGGGTTGATGGTCAGTGCCTCGTGCAGCTTGTGCAGGGCGGCGTGTGGGTCACCTGCGGCGATGAGGGCCTGCGCGTCTTCGGCGTCTGCTTCGGCTTCCAGTTCGCCCAGCGAGGGCACATGTTTGTCCAGAAACGTCTTGAGCTGACCTTCGGGCACGGCGCCCATGAAGCCGTCCACCGGTTTGCCGCCCATCATCAACACACAGGTGGGGATGCTGCGGATGCCGAATGCCTGGCTCAACTCCTGCTGCTGGTCGGAATCTATCTTGACGAGCTTGAAACGCCCGCCGTAGTCCACTTCGGCCTTTTCCAGCAGCGGGCCGATGACCTTGCAGGGGCCGCACCAGGGTGCCCAGAAATCGACCAGCACGGGGGTGGTCATCGAGGCTTCAATCACCTCGGCATCAAAGTTTTGTACGGTTACATCAATCATTCGGGACTACTTGGGGGTGAAAAAGTAAAATCAAAGCTAAACATGGTGGGACAAGCCGCTGCCGCTGAGCATATTGCCACAGCCACACGGGTCCTCAACAATCTATGAACATTCAAATTGGCGTGGTGATGGGCTCCAGTTCCGACTGGGACACGATGCAACACGCAGTCGAGATTCTCCAACAGTTTGGCGTGACCTACGAAGCGCGGGTGGTTTCAGCCCATCGTATGCCCGACGACATGTTCGCCTATGCCGAAAGTGCCGACACGCGCGGCCTGCAGGCCATCATCGCGGGCGCTGGCGGTGCGGCGCACCTGCCGGGCATGTTGGCGGCCAAAACCACGGTGCCGGTGCTGGGTGTTCCCGTGGCCAGCAAACACCTCAGCGGTGTGGATTCGCTGCACAGCATTGTGCAGATGCCCAAGGGCGTGCCGGTAGCGACTTTTGCGATTGGCGCTGCGGGCGCAGCCAACGCTGCGCTGTTTGCAGTCGCCATGCTGGCGCTGCACGACGCACCGCTGAAGGCGAAGCTGGAAGCGTTTCGCACAAAACAGACCCAAGTCGCAAGGGACATGATCGTGCCACCGCCCGACGCTGGCACCAAGGCTGGCGCATGAGCGCGCAAACCATTCTGCCGGGCACCACCGCCTCGGGGCAGCAGACCACGCTGGGTGTGATGGGCGGCGGCCAGCTGGGGCGCATGTTTGTCCATGCTGCCCAGCGCATGGGGTATTTCACGGCGGTGCTGGACCCCGATCCGGTCAGTCCGGCCGGGCTGGTGAGCCACTTTCACATCCAGACCGATTACCTGGATGAGCAGGGTCTGGCACAGCTGATGCAGCGTTGCGCAGCGATCACCACCGAATTTGAAAACGTGCCGTCACCGGCGCTGTTCACGCTGGGCGCCCACCGACCCGTGGCACCAGGCGCGAACGCTGTCAGCATTGCGCAGGACCGCATCAAGGAAAAGGCCCATTTTGTGCGCTGCGGCGTGCCGTGCGCGCCGTATGCCGTGATCACCACGCCCGAGCAACTGGCGGGTGTGGCGGATGGCTTGTTGCCCGGCATTCTGAAAACTGCCAAGCTGGGTTACGACGGCAAGGGGCAGCTGCGGGTGGCTGATCGTGCGGCGCTGCAGGTGGCTTGGGCTGAGTTGAAGTCGGTCCCCTGCGTGCTGGAAGCGATGCTGCCCCTGCAGGCCGAGTGCTCGGTGATCGTGGCGCGCGGCTGGGACGGTGCCATCGTGAATTTCCCGGTGCAACTCAACGAGCACCGCGCCGGCATTCTGGCTGTCACCGAGGTTTACGAGGGAAATGTGCCCTCGGCTCTCGCCGGTCAAGCGATAGACGCTGCAAAATCCATAGCAAACGAGTTGCAATATGTGGGCGTACTGTGCGTGGAGTTTTTCGTGGTGGCGGGCGAAAACGGCCAGAGCGCGCTGGTGGTGAACGAAATTGCCCCCCGCCCGCACAACAGCGGCCACTACACGATGGACGCCTGCGACGAGTCGCAGTTTGACCTGCAGGTGCGCACGCTGGCCGGGTTGCCGTTGCAACAGCCGCGCCAGCACAGCCCGGCCGTCATGCTTAATCTGCTGGGGGACTTGTGGAAAGACGGCGTCACACCCCCGTGGGACCAGGTGCTGGCACTGCCGGGCACGCATTTGCATCTGTACGGCAAGCTCAAGGCCGGCAAGGGCCGCAAGATGGGGCACCTCAACATCACCGGCGCCACCATCGGGCAGGTGCGTGACACGGCTGCGCGCGCGGCCGGTCTGCTGGGCATCGCCTTTGCCTAACCTGCTGTTGTGAAGTACCCATGATTCTGGACGGACGTCTTGCCGGGTCGATCACCCGTGGCGCTGAGGCGGCGGCCCGCGGCGAACTGGTCGCGTTTCCGACAGAGACGGTTTACGGACTGGGCGCTGATGCGGGCAGCGATGCTGCGGTTGCCAGAATCTTCGCTGCCAAAGGGCGCCCCAGTGACCATCCGTTGATCGTGCACGTTACCGATACCGATCAGGGCGCCGCTGGCGTGGCGTATTTCGCCGCCGAGGTGCCGGAGTTTGCGAGCAAATTGATGACGGCTTTCTGGCCAGGGCCGTTGACGTTGATTTTGCCGCGTCGTGCGGACCGCGGCGTGGCGGCATCGGGCGGGCAGGATTCCATAGGCCTGCGCTGCCCGTCACACCCGGTGGCGCAGGCCCTGCTCAAGGCGTGTCTGGATGACGGCGTGATGGGCCTGGCTGCCCCCAGTGCCAACCAGTTTGGCCGCGTGAGCCCCACGACCGCCGCCCACGTGCGGGGTGAGTTTGACGATAGCTTGCTGATACTGGACGGTG
>JAABRC010000461.1 GCA_011391115.1 Candidatus Egaibacter danicus
CGTCCAATGCGTCGAGCAGGGCAGTCTCGTCACCGATATCGGCCCACACTACACCCAGCCGTTCGGTTGGCACTGAAGTCCGCAGGTGAGGCTCGCGTTGACCCTGCAGGCGCTGCTCGGTCCAGAGCTGGCCGAGGCGGAACTCGCAACCACCCCCACTGCAGCCCGTCACCAGTACGCCGGCCGCACCAGCGCGCAACGCATACTCGATGAAAGACGGCGGCAGCATGCCGGTGCAGATCAGGCTCATGCTCATGATGTCAGCGCCGGCCAACGCTTTCACATTGGCTCCGCGGTCACAGCCAATGACGACAATGCGGTCTTCCACCTGCATGGCGCAGAGCTGGCTCTCAAGTTGCTGGCGCAAGCCATTCAGCGGCATCTGCGGCATGTCGATGCCGGTCACCAGCTCGGCCGCGCTCCGAAATGGCGTCGACGAAGGGCACGATCCAACACAGATACCACAACTGGCGCACAAGTCGGCGCTCACCTGCGCTAACTGGCGGCCGATTTTTGCATTGGGATGCGGCACCATCGTAATGGCCGCATAAGGGCAATCGTCAAAGCAGCGCCGGCAGCCGTTGCAGTTGGCCGGATCAACCTTCGCCACCGCAACGGGAATCGGGCGCGACAGCCAGGGCAGCACAAACAGCAAAGTCATGGCTGCGGCGACCAAAACCCACACCACGCCAGCCGACGTGCCATACATGAGGGGGTGAATGAACAACAACCACCAATCCAGCGCCAGCGTTGCGGGCACCCGTGACAGGTCAGCTTCGCCCTGGCTCACGACCGGCAGCACGACAGACAGTGCCACCAACGTTGATGTCATTCCGACCGCCAGTCGACGTGGCGGGAACACTGCCGCGCGGCTAATGCGCTGGATGTGGAACCAGAGTCCGAATACCAGCAGCAGCGGCATGCCAAGGTGAATAAATACAAACAGTGAAAATAGCCGGTCGCCGACGCTGGCGACATGGAGAAAATTACGCGTCAGAGGTGATGCAAACACCGGCAGCGCGTCGAGCCACTCTGCCGTAGCGATAGCCGAGAATTGTCCGAGCCGGTCCCAGTTCAACCAAAAGCCACCAATGGCGCAGACAAAAGCGAACGGCAGAAGTGGTACGCCAGTCAGCCAGGAAAACCGGCGAAAGCTGAGGTAACGTCCAAACAGCCATTCACGTGCCAGATGCGCCATCGTGAACACCACGAAGGCGTCGGCCGCATAGCGGTGCAGGCTGCGAAGCCATCCGCCCAGGTACCACGGCTGACGGGACATCTCGTTAATCGACCGGTACGCACCTTCGGCTGACGTGTCCAGTACAACATACAACACGCTGCCGCTCAGCGCCAGCAGCCAAAAGCACAGGAAGCCCAGTGAACCCAGGTGGCGCAGCGGGTTGAGTGCGCCGCCAGATACCGCATCGATGCTTCGTTCGGTCCACCGCCAAAAGGCCAGGCCACCTTCGCGCAGAAGAAAGGGTGAACGCATGCTCATACCGCTCATCCATGCGGCGCCGACAGGGCAACCGGAGGCTGCGCTACAGACGCGGCGTGATCCCGCCGCAAGCGCCGCCGCGTGCGCCATTCGAGGGCAAAGAACCACAGCATCGATACCGCGAACGTCACCCCGCCGGCGACCTCGAAAGCGAGCGCATAGCTGACCCGGTATTTGCCCGTCTTGGGGTCATAGACCGAACACAACACCCGTACACGATCAACAAGGTCCGACAGGCTGGGTTGCCTGGGCAACGGCTGATTGCTGAGAAGTTGGCGCAACGGCTCACCAATTCGATCCGCCCGGAAATCGTCGCCGTAAACCTGCGCGGCAATGCGGCCCTCGGCGTCAACAATGCTGATCTGCAGCAAATGGTCGAAACCTGCCTGTGTCGGTTTGAAGACAAATCCGAAGTCGCGCGTCAATTCGTCCACGATTGCAGCGTGTGGGCTCAGGAAGTCCCAGCTCGCAAATGAAATGCCCTGCTGCAGCGCAAAAGCTTTCATGGCCTGCGGCGAGTCGGCTGGCTGGTTGAAGCCGATACTCACAACGTGGAACTGGTCCAGGTCAATGCCGCTACGCACCGCCTGCAAAGCCTCAAGCAGAGCACGCGTGCTGGTTGGACAGACCTGGAAGCAACCGGTGTAAATAAAACTTACCAGCAGCGGCTTGCCCCGATAGCTGGCCAGACGAACTGGCCGGCCTTCACGGTCGAGCAGGGTGTGGTCGCCGATCAGCTTGCCAATCACCACCTGACTGACTCGCAAGGCCTCTTTCGCATCGATCACGGACGATTGCGCTGCTGTGGTGTCTCCAGCATGCACGGGCGCCAGCAGGCCGAATGTGAAAATCGCCAGCAAGCCCAAGAGCGTCTTGACGCGCAACCTGGCAGCAACCATGAACTCGCTACCGCAACAAAGCGTCGACGCTGGCCGCAGAGAGAACCAAGCTGAGCTGAACCAACGATGCAAAGAACGACCCCATCGCGGTCTTGCGACTCGGATGACGTGCAAGCGCCCACGCCTTGCGCAGGAAGAAGAGCCCGCCTGCGAGCGCCCCGGCCAGGTAGATGAGTCCCGCGCCGAAGAATACGGGCAACAATGACGCCACGACCAGCGCAACCGTACTCCAGAACACGACGACCGCCGCACGCCTGGTTCCCACCACGACAGGCAGCATGGGCACGCCAGCAGCAGCATAGTCAGCCTCATTGGCAATGGCCAGGCTCCAGAAATGCGGCGGCGTCCAAAGGAATAGCACC
>JAABRC010000462.1 GCA_011391115.1 Candidatus Egaibacter danicus
TGGTGGCTTCATGGTGGCGTACATGAACGGGAACCTGCCCGCCAAGCGTTACCAAGCCTATGTGTGCCACGCGGGCTGCTACGACTGGGTGTCAATGATGGGATCGGACGGCTACTTCTGGTTTGGCCACGAGCTGGGCGCGTTCCACTGGGATGACGATGCCCGCGTCATGAAGCAATCGCCCCACCACTACGCGCAAAACTTCAACACGCCAACGCTGGTTATGCACGGCGAACTGGACTACCGCGTGCCCTACTACCAGGGCCTGGCCTACTACAACACCCTGCGCGCCCGCGGCATACCATCGCGGCTTGCCTTCTTCCCGGACGAGAACCACTGGATTTTGAAGCCGCAGAACTCCAGGCTCTGGTACAAGGAATTTACGGGGTGGTGTGACCGGTATACACCGGGCAGGCTGAACACGCTATCGAAATAGTAGCGCCCAGCTGGCGCACCCTTTGGCGCACATGACACCCTGATCGCCGCCAGGGCCGTGCACCACAGGGGCCGCGCTTTAGCGGGTCTTCTTGGCTTTGGAAGCGGGCGAGACCGAAGCGGCCATCGATGCACTCTTTTCCATAGCGGTGTCGAGTGCGCTTTCTGCGGTAGACGCAGCAGCCTTCAGGTTCTTGGCAACAGCAGAAAACGCCTCAGGTGCGGGATGGGCTTTTTCGATGGCGTCCACGGTGCTGTGAAACTGACCAAAGCTCAGCGCGGTAGCGTCTTTCAGGTTCTTGGCAAACATTGCGGCGCCGGCTTCGGCAGATGCCTTCATGATTTCAAATGCCGCCTGTGGGTCTTTGATGCCTTTGATGGCTTCCACGGTGTCGGTCAGTGCGGCTTGCGCTTCACGTGCCTGGTTTTGAGCCAGATCGGCCCACGCCTTCAAATTGTCCTGTGCGGGCTTGATGGCATCCTGCATGGCAGCAGGCGTGAACTTGGGAGCCGACTCAGCCATTGTTTTGGCCATAGCTTCGAAGGGAGTGTTCTTGAACATGGTGGATCCTTAAAAATGTTGCAGTGCAGCAATTATGGATCAAATTTCGATTTTGTGCCAGTTTTGGTTTTTGTCCCGCTTCCGATTCGGAATTAAACCCAATGAAAGCAAGCGGTATCCGCTGAATTGACGCACTACAACAGCGACTCCCGTGGCAGCTAAAAACCTAAACTTCCTGCACTGAAGGGTGTGCGAAATGGCGGCTGCGATTTCCGATGTTTGCCTGCCCCGCACCCCAGTCCACAACGGTTGAGGAGATTTTCAAATGACACGCTACATTGATATTGCAGACATGCAGCACCTGGTGATGCACCACGGCGCGGCGCGCATGATGGCCGAGATGGCCGACTGCATTCGTGAAGATTTTTTGCGCTGGGAGGACTTCGACAAATCTCCCCGCACCGCCAATCACTCAGTCAACGGCGTCATTGAACTGATGCCAGTTTCCGACGCGGCCCTGTATGCCTTCAAGTATGTGAACGGACACCCCAGAAACCCGCTGCAGGGCCTGACCACCGTGATGGCATTTGGCGTGCTGGCCGATGTGGCAACCGGGTACCCGTCGCTGCTCAGCGAGCTGACCATCACCACGGCTATGCGCACGGCGGCCACCTCGGTCGTAGCGGCCAAAGCACTGGCACGGCCCGACAGCAAGAGCATGGCACTCATTGGAAACGGATCGCAAAGTGAGTTTCAGGCCATCGCGTTTATGACCCAGCTCGGCATCCGGGAACTACGGGTGTTCGACGTGGACGGCGCTGCCACCGACAAGCTTGTCATCAACCTGGCGCCGTTCACCATGTCCGGTGGGCTGAAGATCGTGCGCGCAGCGTCCATCCGCGAAGCGGTGCGGGGCGCTGATATCGTGACCACCGTCACCGCAGACAAAACCAATGCCACGATCCTGACCGACGATCTGGTGGAGCCGGGAATGCACCTGAACGCGGTGGGTGGTGATTGCCCTGGCAAGACGGAACTGCAGCCCAGCATTCTGTTGCGCTCCAAGGTCTTCGTGGAATATGAGCCGCAGACCCGGGTAGAGGGTGAGCTGCAGCAAATGGCAGCCGACTTCCAGACCCACGCCTTGTGGCAAGTGCTGGCTGGGCTGGTCGCGGGGCGCGATGATGCGGCCCAGGTGACGCTGTTTGACTCGGTCGGGTTTGCGCTGGAGGACCTTTCGGCTCTGCGGTACATCCACCAACTGTCACAGAAACTGGGCATTGGCAGCACCGTAGACCTGGTGCCCACTCTGCGCGATCCCAAGGACCTGTTTGGTTGCGCCACGGCAGCGCGGCCCCCTTTGCGCAAAGCAGCATGACACCCAAGCTATTGCAGCTGATCGGTGCTGAAGTGGGCGAGGGCGCCAGTGATGGCGGTTGCAAGTGGGGTGCACAGGCGCTGCGTGAGCGCGGCATGGTTCAAGCCTTGACTGCAAAGGGCCGGGTGACCACCTGGGGTGATAGCGTCACCGCGCAGCCGCAGCAGGCCAACAACCGGCTGGACACTATTGAAGTCTTTTCGCGCCAGTTGGCCGTGTCGGTGGAGCGGGCCTTGCGCATGGGCCATCAGCCCTTGGTCGTTGGTGGCGACCACTCCTGTGCCGTCGGAACCTGGAGCGCTGCGGCCCAGGTCTTGCGGCCTGCAGGCGCGCTGGGCTTGATCTGGATCGACGCCCACCTGGACGCACACACACCGCAGACATCTGACAGCCAGGCGCCACACGGCATGCCACTGGCGGCACTCCTCGGTCATGGCTCTCAG
>JAABRC010000463.1 GCA_011391115.1 Candidatus Egaibacter danicus
AGAGCCGGTCCGGGTTTAAATCCACCCGTGGAGGGCAGAGGAGACAACCTTCAATACAATGCCGCGAGTATACCGATGGGATGCTGCAACGCAACATGCGCTGCCGCCTTTTTGCTACTTTTTAGTGAGCTGAATCTTCAGCTCGTCAGATATTTCACACTTGAACACCACATGGAATGCACAGTGACCTGGACCGGCGGCGCCGGCACCCGTTCCCACATGGGTTTTGTTGCCGAGACTGGCAGCGGTCACGTGCTGACCATGGACGGTGCGCCGGACGCCACCAAACCTGAAAACGGTGGCGCCAACCTTGCCGCCCGACCGATGGAAACGGTGCTCGCCGGCACCGGAGGCTGCACGGCGTACGACGTGGTGCTGATCCTCAAGCGCGGACGGCACGATGTGAAGGGTTGCAGCGTCAAGCTCACCACAGAGCGCGCGGAAACCGACCCCAAGGTCTTCACCAAGATCCACATGCATTTCACCGTGACCGGCAAAAGCATCCCGCCAGCGGCAGTGGAGCGGGCCATCGCCATGAGCCACGACAAGTACTGCTCGGCCAGCATCATGCTGGGCAAAACCGCCGAGATCACGACCGGTTTTGAGGTGATCGAGGCCTGAGCGCTCGCCACGCAGCTCAGATGCGGTGGGCCACCGTCGTCATCACGCGTGCGGCCAGCTTCATCAGTCCTTTGACAGGCGCGGGCAGTTCGGTGGCTCCAGCATGTTGCGCTTCTCGCGCATGGCGTGCTTCATCGGCCTTCATCTGCGAAACGATGGCTCTGGACGCCAGATCGTCTTTGGGTAAGCGGTCCATGTGGCTGGCCAAGTGAGCCTCCACCTGACGTTCTGTCTCCACCACAAAACCCAAACTCACTGCCGGGCCGAATCGACCCGCCACCAACCCCATGCCGAATGCGCCGGCGTACCAAAGCGGGTTGAGCATTGAAGGGCGTGCGCCCAGTTCCTCAAGCCGCTCTCGGGTCCAGGCCAGGTGGTCGGTTTCCTCCCGGCCGGCGGCTTCGAGCTGTTGTGCAAGTGCTTCGTGGCCTGCCGAAGATCCTGCGCGCCGTTGACGGGCGGCCAAAGCTTGGGCTGTGTAAAGCGCTTGTGCACAGACTTCGCCGACATGATTCACCCGCATGAGAGCGCCCGACAGCCGGCGGTCTTCTTCGGAAAGTGGTGTCGCGGTGTGTTCGGGCAAGGTGGCGCAAACGCGTGATGCGCGCGGCGCAGCAAAAAGTGTGCGCAGGGCCGAATCAGCGGCGGTCAACAGTTTGTCCATACCTTGCGGATGCCTTCCTATTTCGAGTCGGATGGGAGAACTTGTCTTGTGAGATGTCATTTTGCGTCACACCGCTTTTTGACGCTGGTGAACTTCAGTTGTAAGGGATTGCCCTAGGAGTGTGGAGGTTTTGTTGCCCGAGTGCGACAAGGTCGCGGGAAAGCTTTGCGCGCCCTGCGGCCTTCTGGTGCAATCGTGCAACTTCCAGTAACGGAGGTTGGCTTGAAGGCTCAGACCGACAGCCTATTTTTTAAACCTTGGAGATACCCTCAATGAAAAAGACCCTGATTGCTTTGGCTGCCGTGGCCGCCACTGGCGCCGCTTTCGCACAGTCTTCCGTGACCGTTTACGGCAAAGTCGATGCTGGTATTGCTCGCTCCATCGGCAGCACCATCACCGAACTGAAGCAAGCCGCTGGCAGCCGTGTTGGCTTCCGTGGAACGGAAGACCTGGGCGGCGGATTGAAAGCCAACTTCAATATTGAACACCGTTTCAACCCCGACACTGGTGTGGACAGCACATTCAGCGCGGGCGGCACCAACGCCACCACCGGCGTCGTGACCCCTGCTTCTTCCGTGATGTGGCAAGGTCGTTCTTTTGTGGGTCTCCAAGGTGGCTTCGGTAAGTTGGATCTGGGCCGCGATTACGCTGCTGCGTTCTGGACCGCGTTGGGCGCAGACGTTTACGGTTACGACGGTGTGGCGTCCAACGCCTCGATCGCCAGTGCTGGCACCCAGACGGCCCGCTTTGGCAACCTGATTTCCTACACCACGCCCAACATGGCCGGTCTGACCGCGCAACTGTCTCTGTCGTTGAAAGAAGCTGGCGCCAAGAACGGTACCTCCTTCCGTCTGGCCTATGCCAACGGCCCGATCGCCGCCAGCCTGGCCACGGAAAAAGGCCTGGCCGCGCAAAAGTACACCGGCATCGGTGCTTCGTATGACTTCGGCGCTGCAAAAGTCAATGCCTTGATCAGCAAGGGTGAAACCGCAGCTGGCGTTGAATCTGACGGTGTGTTGTTCGGCGTGGTGGTGCCCCTGGGTGCTGTGACCCTGAAGGCTTCTTACGGTACGCTGGAAGTGGGCGGTACCAAGACAGTGCAACAACTGGGCCTGGGCATGCGTTATGCACTGAGCAAGCGCACCGACGTGTACACCTCGCTGGCCAACAACAGCAAGCGCACGACCAACAAGAGCGGTGTCGAGCTCGGCATTCAGCACAACTTCTGATCTTTCGCTGACGTCAGTCAGCCGATCGAAGAAAAAATGGCCTGCCAAGGAAACTTGGCAGGTTTTTTTTGGTCTCTTGTCAGGTGCTCGTGCGCGCGATGTTTTTGATGACGGTGGATCTGTTTCAAAAAAAAGACAGACAAGCGCTTTGAAACCATTTTCAAGGGTATTCCCGCACTGTTTGCCTGACGCCGCGCTAGCATGAACGGTCAGTTTCTCAATCGGGCCAGGTGGCCCAGCTTTT
>JAABRC010000464.1 GCA_011391115.1 Candidatus Egaibacter danicus
TGACCCAACCGTCGGGAACGCGGTAGTCGCCCAAACGACGATCCAGAATCAGTTGGTAGGCGGCGGCCGACACTGCCGGTGGCGCCGAGGTGATCTCGTCAAGAAACAACACACCGCGTGGTCCGTGGCGCTGCGCATCAGGCAGCAAGGCAGGCACCGCCCACTGCACCAGGTCACCGACCCGAAACGGGATGCCGCGCAGGTCAGAAGGCTCCATCTGCGACAGGCGGATGTCGATCACCGGCGCCTGGTGGCGCTCACCCACCTGGGCGACGATTTGCGATTTGCCCACACCGGGCGGCCCCCACAACATCACCGGGGTGTGGTGTCCCTCAGCCGTGCTGAGGAATTCGCGTTCAAGAACCAAAGTAAGCTGGGCGGGGCGCATTGGCAGGCGGTGGCGTTATATTGGCAGTTAGGAATAGTCCGGAATATAACCCGATATGGAACTATGGAGGCGCTGCGCCGAATCACGGGTTGGCGCGACTGATGTGTTTGGACACTCCCCGGATTGCGCTGCGCTCCATCCAGGCTACGAGGCTACAAAATTTGGTTCCACCAAAGCGTTGTGCGGCAATCGACAACCCGTAGCCCGGATGCCAATCCGGGGGCTGTTGGCTTACTCGTAGCCAAACGAGCGCACACGCGCCTCGTCATCGGCCCAGCCCGAGCGCACCTTGACCCACATCTCGATGAAGACCTTGCAGTCGAACAGCTTTTCCAGTTCGACCCGGGTCTCCATGCCAATGCGCTTGATGCGCTCGCCCTTGTCGCCAATCACCATGGCCTTGTGGCCGTCGCGCTCGACCACAATGGTGGCAGCAATGCGCAGCAGGCGTTTCTGGCCCTTCTTCTGCGGCGGCTCTTCTTCAAATTTATCGATGATGACAGTCGAGGTGTAGGGCAACTCGTCGCCGGTCAGGCGAAACAGTTTTTCGCGCACCATTTCGGCCGCCATGAAGCGTTCGCTGCGGTCGGTGAGTTCATCGGCAGCGTACCACCAGGCCTGCTCAGGCAGGAATTTTTCGCAAATGCCCAACAAACGTTCCACGTCTTTGGCGCTCTTGGCCGACATCGGCACAAACTCGGCAAAGGCGTGCCTTTCCTGCATGGTCTGCAGCCAAGGCGCAATGTCACCGCGGCGGTGCACGTTGTCGAGCTTGTTGGCAATCAGCAGCGTCGGGATTTTTCTGTCCAGCAGCGCCAGCACGCGGGCGTCGGCCGGGGTGAAGCTGCCGGCTTCCACCACAAACAAGATCAGATCCACATCGGCCACCGCGCCCACCACGGTTTTGTTGAGCGACTTGTTCAGCGCATTGCCATGCAAGGTCTGAAAACCCGGGGTGTCGACAAACACAAACTGCGTCGCGCCCTGGGTATGCATGCCGGTGATGCGGTGGCGCGTGGTTTGCGCCTTGCGCGAGGTGATGCTGATTTTTTGCCCCACCAGGGCGTTGAGCAGCGTGGATTTGCCCACATTGGGCTTGCCCACGATGGCGATGAGGCCGCAGCGCTGGCCGGCGACCGGCGCCTCGGTGGCACCGGCGGGACGCATGTCGCGGCGCATGCCCGCCAGCAGATCTTCCAGGTTGGATTGCACTTCAACCCCTGTTTCTTCAGACTCAGCCGCTATTTGTTTTGAAGTATTCATGAGTTCACCGTTGCTTTCAAAATTTGCAGCATCGCGGTCGCTGCCGCTTGCTCGGCGGCCCGACGCGAGCCGCCAATACCGCGTTCGGCGCGGTTGAGTTCAGGAATTTCGCATTCCACATCGAAGCTTTGCTTGTGCGCCACACCCAGGGTGGCCACCACCCGGTAACTTGGCAGTTTGAGGCGGCGCCCCTGCAGCCATTCCTGCAGCTCGGTTTTGGGGTCCTTGCCAATGGCTTCCATCCCGGGGTTGATTTGCACCGCTTGGTAGAGGCGCTGAACCAGCGCTTGCGCCGCTGCAAAACCGGCATCCAGATAGACTGCGCCAATCACGGCCTCCAGCGCATCGGCCAGAATGGAAGGCCGCTTCTGGCCGCCCGAGCGCATCTCGCCCTCGCCCAGCAAAATCACCTCGGGCAAGCCCAGCGACGCCGCCAGCTGGTGCAATGTGTCCTGCTTGACCAGATTGGCCCGCACCCTGGACAAATCACCTTCGGGCAGGTTCTGCAAACGCCGGTACAGCATGTCGGCCACCGCCACGCCCAGCACCGAGTCGCCCAAGAACTCCAGGCGCTCGTTGTGGTCTGCAGAAAAACTGCGGTGTGTGAGCGCGCGCTTGAGCAATCCCGCATCGGCAAACTGGTGTTGCAAGCGCTGTTGCAGGGCCACCAGCCCCGCGTTCAAACCATCACCTGGACTTTCAATTCGATTGGCCACTGTACTTGAGGGTCAGGAAAGCTGGACCCACCAGATGGAATTCACGTTGGTACGCAAAACTGACCACGACCTTGTCGTTTTCTTTGGTCACATCCAGGTCTTTGGCGGTGATCGAACTGATGGCGTCAATGCTCGCTGCACGGTCAAAAATCATGCGCACTTCAGGCACGGTGTTGCCCTCTTTGGCTTTGTTCACCGCTTTCAGAATGGTTTGGTATTCAATCACGGTGGGCACCACCTGCGCGGCAATCACACCCGTCACGGCGACCAGGCCCCCGACAAAAAGCAAACTGAACAAAGTCAGGCCACGCTGGCCGGATTTGGAAGAGGAAGTCATGTCAATCTCCTGGTCAATGAAAAGAGCCGATGCGCTTGAGGTTGCCG
>JAABRC010000465.1 GCA_011391115.1 Candidatus Egaibacter danicus
GAGATGGAGATCCAGATGCGTGACATGGCGTTCCATGACGCGTTGACCGGGTTGCCCAATCGTCTACTGCTGATAGATCGCATGAATCAACTCATGGCCGCCAGTGCACGTGGTTGCTTCTATGGCGCGCTGATGTTTCTGGATCTGGACGACTTCAAGCCCTTGAACGACTCGCATGGACATGAAGTGGGCGACCATCTGCTGAAAGAGGCTGCCGATCGCCTGAAGCGCTGTGTGCGCCATATGGATACCGTCGCCCGG
>JAABRC010000466.1 GCA_011391115.1 Candidatus Egaibacter danicus
GGTGGAGATGAGTTTGTGGTGATGTTGGGCGAGCTGCATGCGGACCATGGCCGATCGATGGCCCAGGCGCACAGCATTGCCGAGAAAATCCGTGTGTTGCTATCAGCCCCGTACCTGCTAATCATCGCGCGCGAAGGTCAGGCGGACCGGGTGGTAGAGCACCGCTGCAGTGCCAGCATCGGGGTGGTGTTGTTTTTCCAGGATCAGGCAAGCCAAGCCGACCTCCTTAAAAGGGCTGACATGGCGATGTACCAAGCTAAAAAAGCGGGGGGCAACACCCTTCGCTTTTGCGAAGCTGTGGATTGAACATACTGCTTGTGCCTAGAACCCAAACGCACGCACACCTGGCTTGAGCATGTAGGCCGCGACTTCAGGTGGTTTGGCAACCGTCACGCCCTCGGTCAGATCCGCCGGCGCGCGGTCGGCATTGGGCAGGAACAGTGCGCACACCTCTACCGTGGCTCCAGCTTTCAACAAGCCCGCCATCATTTGCTTGGGTGTGACGTTACGTGGCTTCAGCGCTGCGGGTTCGTAGGTCTTGAGTGCCAGTTGGCCGGCAGAGCCACACAGCAGGATACGCACAGCGGCTTTCTGCTCAACCATTTGCGTCGCCAGCACCATCGCCATGCCTTGGGCCTGGTTGTCGGCGCTGGTGATGTTGAAGAACGTTTCGGTGGGTGTTTGTGCGAAGCTGCTCAGTGACAGGGTCATGAGGGTGGCGAGGATGATCTTGGTGTGTTTCATAGATGACTCCGGTTAGGAATAGATTACTTGTGTGTGGGGCGGTTGCCGGTGACAGTGGTCAGGCCCAGGGCCTCCCAGTCCATCATTCCGCCGCGGTAGTACGAAATCTTGGTCGCGGGGAAGCCCGCGCGCACCATGCTGGCAATACCGGTAGGGCTTTGTGGGCAGACGGGGCCATTGCAGAAGGCCACGATCTGGGGCGCTTTTGCGCAATCCCATGGGCTCTTGCCTTGACGGGTGCAACCCATCTCGTCCATGCGGTCTTCGAGTTCGTTGAACGGGATGTGGTAGCTGTTGGGGATGGTGGCTTCCAGCGGTTCGTCCTCGTCGCGCATGTCGATCACCATCGTGGCGGGGTCATTGAGTGCCTGAAGCACCTCTATCTCGGTCACGGGGCGCACGCCAGGCAGGGGAACCAGGGGTTGCAGGAACCCCTTGTTGCGCGCACAGACCGTCATGGTCCGCGTGATGGTGAAGGGTCCGGTCGGTGTCTGGACCACGAACCGTTTTTCCTGTCCGATGATCTTCAGCAACTCAGGCCCCTCCGCCCATGCTGGCAGCGCGTTGAACGCGGTGGCTGCCAGCACGGCCATTGGCAACAGGGCGGGTGGCCAATGCATCAGGCTCATTCCTTGATGGTGCAGGCTTCGCCCTTGCAGGAAATTTCAGCATCCAGGTAGGAGATGTTGGTATAGCCCTTGCGGCTCAGAATATCGTAGGTCTTTTGGCTCTTGGCACCGGTTGCGCAACTCACAAAGACCGGGACGTCTTTGGGAATCTTGGCAAAGTCCTTTTCCAACTCTTCGATCGGCAGGCTCATGGCACCTTTAAAGTGGCCGCGTGCATAGTCGCCGGCAGGACGCACATCCACAAGGAACTTGCCCGCTGCAACGGCTTCTTCAAAGACTTTGGGCGAGATCTGTCCGGGGCCATACACAGGCGCCCAGGTCAGCGTCGTCACGGCCGGGGCGGCAGCGACAGGGTCTTTCCAGGCACTGATCGGGAAGTAAGCGATGCGACGGAAGTCAAGTTCACGAAGTTCTTCCAATACGGCAATAACAGCCTCCATATTGCCGCGTTCGATGACCACAATCGGCGCATTCTTGGACAGATTGCCCAGTGCGTTTTTCCCTTTGTCACCCTTCAGGTCATCAAGAGATAGTTGAAGCACTTTGTTGCCGTTGGAAACAATGGTGTCCTTGCCCGGGGTGGTGTCGATCAGGATGAGGTTGCCCTTCTTGATGAAAGGTACTTCGGCCAGAAGTGGCTGTGCCTTCTGGTTCCAGCCGGGGATGCCGTTAAAGTACACCCACACATCGGAATACCCCATTTTTCTGGCGATCGCTGCGGAATCAGGGGATAGCGTGCACTCGCGACCAGCGCAGTAGAAAATGACTTTGCCGGTTTTTGGGATGCCCAGTTTCTCTACGCTGCTGGGGTCCTTCTGCAAAACATCGAGGGGCAAACTCGGTGCGCCTGGAATGTGACCCGTCATGTATTTACCGGCAGGGCGACTATCGACAACCCAAAGCTCCTTGCCAATCAGCCCCTTTTCGTAATAGGTCACCATTTGGTCATTGGTGATTTCATCCGCCTGTGCTTTGACCTCGGCGGCCTGAACGTTGACCAACCATGGTGTGGAAAGTGAAGCGACCGCCAAAGCGACGGCCAAAACGATGCGTTTCATTGTGAAACTCCTAAAAAATTGGATCCCACTTTAGGGAAGCGCACTT
>JAABRC010000467.1 GCA_011391115.1 Candidatus Egaibacter danicus
ACAGTAGCTACTTACTACGCAATTCTATTTGCGTAACTCAGGTGACTCGCCCAGTACGGTGACCAGTCGGGACAACGCATCGTTGGATGCACGCACGGCGGCTAGCGAGAAGTTGCTCTTGAATTCGTCAAATTCGGCCTTGCCATTGCCAGTTACGCTGAAGCTGCGCACCGGCTTGCCTGCGGCGTCGGTGACTGTACAGGCCAACGTCACGGAAAACTGGGTTGGAGGCCAGGTGAAGGGGCTGGGTGAAGCCGACGTGGTGGTGATTTCAGGCACGATCAAAAGAGAGATACCGCTTGTGCGCAAGCTCTCCAGATCTTTCGGGTCCTTGACCTTGGAGACGCTACGGAAAACCTCGGTCAACGCCTTGTAAATGCCGGGCTCCAGATCGCGGTAGGGAAAGTAACGAACCTTGTCGCCGCCGCCACCGGGTGTGGTGATCTCCTGGGCTTTGCTGGCGTCGGAGATGTGAAACCCCACCTGTTTGTCGATCAGCGGATTGCCTTTGGCTTGAATGGTTGCCAGGTCGGGGTTCAAGGTAATCGGGTGTGCACATCCTAACAGGGCGATACAGGCCAGGCTGGCCAGCAGGAGTTTGGCTACTTGTTTCATGGTGATCGTGGTGTTGAAATCAGTTACGCAATGACTGGGCAAATTCCGGATCAGCGAGCAGTGAAGCGATCAGCTTTTGCACCATCACCGGATAGTTGTTGGCAGCCAATGGAATCGCCACGGCGCCAGCAAAAGAGCTCTCCCATTTGTGTTCGATGCGTTTGACCTTGTCGAAACGAACCTGCCCACCACGTTTCACAACAAAGCGTGCTTCAATTTGCCCTTCGTTGGAAGAGATGCCGCCTGCATCAATGTTGTTGCGCAGCAATGCGCCCGAAATCTCAAGACCTGATTGCGCATCGAACAGCTTGGCCAGTTCCAGTTCCTGGCGCAACGCCATTGCAATGTAGTCTCCAAAGTTTGCACCCACCGGTGACACCATCGTATTGGCGCGCAGGCTGAGAATTTTGCCGCCCGGCAAGTCAGCCGCTACGGTGACGGTGCCGACGTTTGATGGCGCGATGCCTGACTTCTTGAATGCTTCAACGTTGTCGATGGAGGGTGCGTAATGGGGTGCAGGGCCAGCGCAACCCGCAATAAACAGGGAGGCCAAAAGCATGAACACTAGCCGGGTAGCGCGGGAAATCGGGAGCATCACAGGGAAGTTCCTTGAAAAGAATGATTGGCAGGGGCCGTAAAAACGACTTAGTGTACATAGGCAGCCGATGGCCGGGCTCTCTGTATGGGCGTGGTTTGCGTTAAGTCAATCATTGGCCTCAGGCTATGTGAACTCCTGGAATCCGGCGGTCGGCCGGCAGCATATGCAGCACTGGCTTTTCACCAAGCAGCCGCTTGCTAAAAATACCTGAATTTGTTATGGTCAGACGCCATGACAATCGCCGCCGAACCTGTTACCCAGGATAAACGCCCTCGTGGCAGACCACGCAAAACGATGGGCGAACGTGACGACGGCAACCGTCGTCACCAGTTGCTGCAATGCGCCGCCAGACTGTTTCGCCGCAAGGGCTTTGACGCGACCACCACGCGTGACATTGCGGCAGCGGTAGGCATGCACAGTGGCTCACCGTTTTACCATTTCAAGAGCAAAAGCGACCTGCTTTATGCCGTGATGGAAGAGGGCATGCGATCAGCGCTGGAGCGGCAGAAAAAGGCGATGCTGGCCATTGCTGCCGACCGTGCCACAGAACCGCTGGCGAGAATGCGTTTGCTGGTGCGCGCACATTTCGACGTGCTGCTGGGCCCCGGCAATGATTTCATCCCTGTCATGCTGTACGAGTCGCGCGCGCTCAATGCCCGTCAGCGCAGCGCTTTGGCCAAACTTCAGAGCGCCTACGAATCAGCCTGGATCCCGGTTCTGGATGAGCTGCATGTCAGCAGACGGCTTAAAGCGCCCGTGGGGCTGGCCCGGCTGTTGATTCTGGGGGCGCTTAACTGGTCAGTGCAGTGGTTCGACAGAAAGAAGGCAGCGTCGCTGGATGATCTGACTGATGCCGCCATGGTCTTGTTTTTTCCGGAGGAAGGATGACGACGTATGGTTCTGTTTTTACGCCAGGGTTGATGGCTGGCAAGGTGATGGTGGTTACCGGTGGCGGCTCGGGCATTGGCCGCTGCGTGGCGCACGAACTGAGCGCACTGGGTGCTCAGGTGGTGCTGGTGGGGCGCAATGTTGAGAAGCTGAAAACCGTTCAGGAAGAGATCACGCAAGACGGTGGCACAGCCAGTTTTCAGGTGTGTGACATACGGCAGGAAGACGTTGTGAAACAGACAGTGGCTGCCATCGTGGCCGCGCAAGGTCGTGTGGACGGGTTGGTGAACAACGCGGGCGGCCAGTACATCACGCCGCTGGAATCCATCAGCGCCAAAGGCTGGCAAGCGGTCATTGATACCAATCTGACCGGTGGTTTCCTGATGGCCCGCGAGTGTTACCTGCAATCCATGCAGCAGAGCGGGGGCAGCATCGTCAACATCGCGGCCGACATGTGGGGCTCCATGCCCGGCATGGGACACAGTGGGGCCGCGCGGGCCGGTATGGTGAGTTTCACGGAGACAGCTGCCGTGGAATGGGCACACAGCGGCGTGCGCGTGAACGCCGTGGCACCAGGCTACATCGCGTCCAGCGGCATGGATCATTACCCGCCCGAGATGGGCCCGATGTTTCGCGAG
>JAABRC010000468.1 GCA_011391115.1 Candidatus Egaibacter danicus
TGCCGCCGAAATTGCGGGTGTGAGCGAGTTTGCCAATCGGCATCCGCGAGGTTTTGACATGGCCATCGGCGAGCGGGGAGAGTCATTGTCTGGCGGACAGCGTCAGGCGGTCGGCATTGCGCGCGCCGTGCTGAACGACCCGCCCATTTTGCTGCTGGACGAGCCCAGCAGCGCGATGGACCATCAAAGCGAAGATGCGCTCAAGACGAGGCTTCGGTCATTCGCCAAAGGCAAGACAGTCGTGTTGGTCACCCATCGGTCATCACTGCTGGAGCTGGTAGACCGGCTGATTGTGATTGACAGTGGTCAGATCATGGCGGATGGCCCCAAGGCCCAGGTGGTTGAGGCACTGCAGAGCGGCCGGATAGGCAAGGCAGCATGATGAAGCCTGACGCCCTGCTTCAACGCGCGAAAGTCATCTGGCAGCCGGTTTACGGATGGTGCTCTGGCTGGATTGATCGGGCCATGCTGGCGCTGATGGGTAAAGACATCGGTCAGGATCAGGATTTCGATGCCAATGCCGACTGGGCGATTGCCGAACAAACACCACGGGGTGCCCGCGTCATGGTGTGGCTGAGTGCAGGCGCTGTTTTTGTCATGATTGTTTGGGCCAGCCTGGCGACTCTGGACGAAGTCACCCGCGGTGAGGGCAAAGTCATTCCATCACGACAGGTTCAAATCCTGCAAAGTATGGATGGCGGCATCATTTCAGAAATCTTGGTGCGGGAAGGGCAGTCGGTCAAGATCGGAGACTTGATGGTGAAAGTGGATCCGACCCGCATGGTCTCGTCGTTGCGTGAGAACCGGTCCCAATATCTGGCTGTGCTGGCCAAGTCGGCTCGCCTGAAAGCCCTGGCGGAAGGCTCCAATTTTGTGGCACCTGAAGTCGTGTCCAAGGAGGCGCCTGAGATCGTTGAGCAGGAACGCCGATTGTTTGAGTCGCGGCGGGCCGAACTGGATGCATCCATAGGTGTGGCACGTCAACAATCCGCGCAACGCACGCAGGAGCTGGTTTCCGTCAAGGCGAGACGGGAACAGGCCGCCCAGAGTTTTACCCTGACCGCCAAAGAGCTGGAATTGACACGGCCGCTGGTGAAAACCGGGGCTGTTTCAGACGTCGAGTTGCTCCGGCTGGAACGGGAAGTTGCCCGTTATCGAGGTGAACGCGACAGCGCCAGCTCAGATATTCCCCGGATTGAATCGTCCATTGCGGAGGCGAACAGGAAAATTCAGGAAGTTGACCTGACATTCAGGAATATCGCACGATCAGAACTGAGCGAAACCAATGCCAAACTGAGTGCGCTATCTGAGGGCAGCGCCGCGCTGGTGGACCGCGTCAAGCAGACGGATATCCGGTCACCCGTCAACGGCACCGTCAAGCAACTGCGGGTGAACACCGTGGGCGGCGTTGTGCAGCCAGGCAAGGATTTGATCGAAATTGTGCCGTCCGACGATGCCTTGTTGCTGGAGGCCAAGGTGCAACCGCGGGATATTGCGTTCCTGCGGCCAGGCCAGAAAGCGCTGGTCAAGTTCACGGCTTACGACTTTTCTACTTACGGCGGTCTCGAAGCCACGCTGGAACACATCAGTGCGGATACCGTTGTCGACGAAAAGGGAAATGCATTTTTCCTGGTACGGGTGCGAACGGCCTCGACGGACCTGGGGCCCACCAAGCTACCCATCATTCCCGGCATGGTGGCGGAGGTCGATATTCTGACCGGCAAGAAAACCGTACTCAATTACCTGCTGAAGCCCATTCTGCGCGCCAAGTCCAGCGCATTAACTGAACGATGATCCGGACTGACAAGCTGATTCTGGTTAGTCACGATCCCGGGCTGCTGGAACACTGGAAAAAGGCTTTGGGATCGAGCAGGGCGCTTTGCCTGTCACAATTTTCGGCGTTGTCGGGTTCAGAGCTACCCGTTGGCGCAACCGTGTGGATTGATGGCGACTTGCCCGGCCTTCCGGCATGGAAAGAACCTATTTGGGCAAGTCTGCTCAGAACCTCCCACATTGTTTGTACAAGCTCGATGCCGAAAAATGTGGCGGCAATACAAGCGCTGGACGCTGGCTGCAGTGCATTTGTTCACGCTTTTGCGGACTTCAAAACCCTCAAACAGGTTCAGCAAGTTGTGGTTTCGGGCCAGATCTGGGTTGGCCGGGACTTGATGCAACAGCTGCTGGCGGGTGCGAACAAAGCGGGTGCGATGATCACCGAAATGGATCGAGGATGGGATGTCATACTCACCTCACGGGAGAAGGAAATTGCTGTTTTAGCGGCAAATGGCGCATCAAATAAGGCAATTGCAGCGAATTGCAGCATTACTGAGCGAACCGTCAAGGCACATTTAGCCGCTATTTTTGAGAAATTAAACCTCACAGACCGACTCCAGCTCGCTCTCCGGGTTCACGGCATCAACTGACTCGGGTCTGTTGGCATCCTGTACTTCAGGCCAATACCGAAATGTCGATGACCTAACTAGTATCAATCCAACTACTTTTGTTATCCGGAGTTCTTTCATGGCTACAAGTCAAGTTTCAGCCCAGGCCCGTGGCGTTATCGTTGTCCTGGAAGGCAAGGCTTGGGTGCTGGACAGCTCTGGAAACCGGGTTTTGCTGAAGGTAGGAGACGAGGTACAGGAAGGTCAGGTCATCGTGACCGACACCGGGACACGACTTGAACTGGCTCTTCCAAACGGTCAGGTCGTATCGGTTTCCACTGGCCGTGAACTGCTGATC
>JAABRC010000469.1 GCA_011391115.1 Candidatus Egaibacter danicus
GCGGTCGCTGTCGGCAACACACGGCGCGACCTGGTTGAGGCTGCCTACACGCTGGGCTGCACGGATGCGGGGATCGTCAAACGGGTTTTGATACGTGGTGCGGCGCCCGAGATTTTCGAGATATTGCGCATGGTGCTGGGCTGGGCCTGGACTTATGTGATCGTGGCCGAGCTGATTGGCGCATCAACCGGCATTGGCCACATGATCACCGACAGCCAGGCCTTGCTGGCCACCGATCAGATCATATTCGGCATCATCGTCATTGGTCTGATCGGTCTCATCAGTGACCTGGGTTTCAAGTGGCTCAACCGTACGCTGTTCCCCTGGGCACAGTTGGGGCGTTGAATTCCGGGCTCAATGCTCCCATACAAGATCATCAAGCCATGAGCGATTTTTTATCTATCAACGGTGTGTCCCGCAGCTTTGCGTCTACCACGGGCGGCGGACCCACGCTAGCCCTGCAGGCCACCAGCATGACGGTGGAAGAGAACGACTTCATCACGATTCTCGGGCCCTCCGGTTGCGGCAAAAGCACCTTGCTACGTATCGTGGCAGGGCTGGACCAGCAAACCTCGGGCGAAGTGCTGTTGGAGGGAAAACGCATTGCCGGCCCCGGCGCGGACCGCGGCATGGTGTTTCAAAGCTATACCCTGTTCCCCTGGCTGAGCGTGCGCGACAACGTCTGCTTTGGTCTGAATGAACGTGGAATGTCGCGCAAGGAACAGCTTGACATTGCGCAAGGCTTTATCAAAAAGGTGGGCCTGTCGGGCTTTGAGAACCATTACCCCAAACAGCTCTCAGGCGGGATGCAACAACGGACAGCCATCGCCCGCGCTCTGGCCAACGGTCCACGTATGTTACTGATGGACGAGCCCTTTGGTGCGCTGGACCACCAGACCCGCGAGTTAATGCAGGAGCTGTTGCTCAGCATTTGGGAGGCTGAGCGCAAGACGGTTTTGTTTGTGACGCACGACATTGACGAAGCGGTATTCATGGGCAGCAGGACGGTGGTCATGAGTGCACGCCCGGGCCGTATCAAGCTGGACCGTGAGGTGACCCTCCCGCACCCCCGCAGCTATGCCGTCAAGACCACTCCAGTATTCATGGAGCTGAAGGCGGAACTGACCGAACAGGTGCGAATCGAAGTTCTAGCGGCACAGGCGGCGCTGGTTTGAAACGCGGGTGATTCGACTGCCTCGGAGAAGCGTGAGGCACTAAACATGGCGCAGGCCACGCGTTTTGAGCATTCTGGCCGGCCTGCCAAGGCTTTGGATAGCGACCTGATTTGGCTGGGTTTGCTATTAATAATATAGCTACTCATGCTTATTCTACAAGGTCTTGATGCCAATTTGGCATCAAAAAAACTCACAACGATGTGCGCAAACTCCAGATTTCCGGGAACAGCACCACATCCAGCATCTTGCGCAGGTAGCTCACGCCGCCCGTGCCACCGGTGCCACGTTTGAAGCCAATCACGCGCTCCACGGTGGTGACGTGGCGAAAACGCCAGAGGCGAAACGCGTCTTCCAGATCAGTGAGTTCTTCGCCCAACTGATACAGGTCCCAGTGTTCTGTCGGGTTGCGGTAGACCTGAAGCCAGGCGTTCTCTACGTCGGTGCTGGCCGCATACGGCTGGGTCCAGTCACGTTGTGTGTGCGTCGCCGGCACAGCAATGCCACGGCGTGCCAGCAGTTTCAAAGCCTCGTCGTAAAGCGAAGGCGCTTCATACGCGGCCTGCACCAGCGCTAGCCGCTCGGGTGCATGGGCGTGGGGTTTGAGCATGGCGGCATTTTTGTTACCCAGCGAAAACTCAATGCAGCGGTACTGGAAGCTCTGAAACCCGCTGGATTGACCCAGGTAAGGCCGCATGGCACTGTATTCAGGCGGCGTCATCGTGGCCAGCACGTCCCAGGCGTGAACCAGCTGTTCCATGATCTTGCTTACGCGCGCCAGCATCTTGAAGGCGGTGCTCAGCTCATCCCGGGAAATATGGGCGATGGCTGCGCGCAATTCATGGAGCATCAGTTTCATCCACAGCTCGCTGGTCTGGTGCTGCACGATGAAGAGCATTTCGTCGTGCGCGGGTGACAGTGGCTTCTGTGCAGCGAGGATGGTATCGATCTGCAGGTAGTCGCCGTAGCTCATGGACTTGCTGAAGTCCAGTTTGGCCTTTTCCTCCGCGACGATGGATTCGGGACGGGTTGCCATGATCAGGTCACCGCATGTTTCTGGTTGAACTCAGGCCGTTGCCATTCGCCCGTTTCCAGTACCTGGCGCAGGTGCTCTACTGCATTCCACACATCTTCAAAGCCGATATACAGCGGCGTGAACCCAAAGCGCAGGATATCTTTGTGCAGCTTGCCGTCACCGGCCCGGAAGTCACCAATCACGCCGCGTGCAATCAGTGCCTGAACGATGGCAAAGGCGCCGGAACCCTGTGCAGCGTATTCGCGCGTCAGACAAACCTGCGAGCCGCGCTGAGCATGTTCGCGAGGTGTCGCCAAGCCCAGACCATGACCTGCGCAGCGCTGCAATGCCAACTCAATGAAGAGGTCGGTCAGGGCCAGTGACTTGGTACGCAGCGCGTTCATGCCGCCAAATGCCTCTGCAGCCAGCAGCGTGTCCAGACCGCAGTCCAGCGCCGTCATGCTCAGGACAGGCTGGGTTCCGCATAGGTAGCGGGTGATGCCGGGCGCGGGGCGATAGTCCGGCGTGAACTGGAACGGTGCCTCGTGG
>JAABRC010000470.1 GCA_011391115.1 Candidatus Egaibacter danicus
ATCTGGCCAGCAGCCGGGTCGATGTCAAACTGTCGGCTTACATCATGGAGCGCGTACTTGGCATGCGCATGGAGCAACGCCCAGCATCAGCGGGGTCGTTTGCTTCCAATTTGCGTGCCTTCGAGTCAGTGCGTGACTTTATAGGATCTGCCACCGTGGTGGCTTTTATCGACTTGCCCTTTGCGCTGATTTTCATGGCGGTGATTGGCTGGATTTCGTGGATCATGCTCATTCCCCTTTGCGTTGGGGCGGTCATCATGGTGTTGTACGCTTTGGCCACACAGGGACGAATGCACGAACTGGCAGAGACTACCTATCGCGCCGGCGCGCAGCGCAACGCCACTTTAATTGAAGGCCTGGTTGGTTTTGAGACCCTCAAGGCGCACGGGGCAGAGGCACCAATTCAGCGCAAATGGGAAAATAGCGCGGCGTTGCTTGCGCGTGTTGGCGCGCAATTGCGCTTGCTTTCCAGCACAGCCACTAACACCTCTGCCTTTGTGCAGCAATTCATCAACCTATCTATCATTGTTATTGGCGTGTACCTGATCACTGATGGATCGCTTACCTTGGGTGGCCTGATTGCCTGCACCATGCTGGCTTCGCGAGCCATGGCACCGGTCGGGCAAGTGGCGGGCCTACTGGTGCAATACCACACCGCTGCTACAGCCCTGACATCTCTTGACGATATGATGGCATGCGAAGTGGAGCGGCCTGCCGACACCAACTTTATTACACGCGGTCGCCTTAGAGGGGCTATCGAATTCCGCGATGTCAGCTTCACCTACCCCGGCCAAAGCGCGCCATCGTTGCGCAACATCTCGTTGAGCATCAAGCCCGGTGAAAAATTAGCCATTCTGGGGCGCATCGGTTCAGGCAAGACAACCCTCGAAAAACTCATTCTGGGTTTGTACATGCCAACTGGAGGCGCGGTTCTCGTCGATGGCATCGACCTGCGGCAAATCGACCCTGCCGAACTGCGAAGACAGATTGGTTATGTGCAGCAAGACGTTATGCTGTTCTATGGCAGTCTTCGTGACAACATTACATTGGGAGCGCCGCTGGCTGACGCTGCCGCTATCGTCAAAGCGGCCGAAATTGGCGGTATTCTTGATTTGGTCAATCAGCATCCAAAAGGCTTTGACATGCTGGTGGGCGAACGCGGAGATTCACTGTCGGGCGGGCAGCGCCAGGGCGTTGGCATTGCCAGGGCCGTCATCAACGACCCCCCCATCATGCTACTTGACGAGCCCACTTCATCGATGGACTTTTCCAGTGAAGACAACATCAAACGCCGTCTTACTGAAATCCTCGCCGACAAAACTGTCCTTTTGGTCAGCCATCGCACTTCCTTGCTCGAACTGGTCAACCGCGTCATCGTCATGGACGGTGGTCGCATTGTGGCCGATGGTCCCAAAGAACAAGTGGTTACGGCCCTGCGCCAAGGTCGCATCGGAAAGGGTTCGTAATGGCGCTGTTCAATAGAGCTGCTTTTGGAGTCACCGGGAGTTTGGTGAAACACGCTGCCAAAGCCAGCGATGTTATTTTCGGCCCATTGGTCAAGCGGCTTACGCCGATCGATGAACCCGACCACCTTGACTGGGCTGGTGAGGCCGATTGGGCTCGTCTGCAGCAAGAACCTCTGCGCGCAAGAAAACTATTGCGACTTGCCGCTGTCGCTTTAGGAGTGATGCTGATTTGGGCCGCATTTGCCGAGATCGATGAAGTCACACGCGGTCAGGCCAGGGTGGTGCCCACCAGCCAAGTGCAAATCATCCAGAGCGTGGACGGCGGTGTGGTCGAGGCCTTGCTGGTTAAAGAAGGACAAATTGTCGAGGCGGGCCAATTGCTGCTGCGGGTGGACCCCACCCGTTTTGTCTCCAACCTGATGGAGAGCCAGGCCAGCCAGACGGCACTACAGGCCAAGGTGCTCAGGTTGGAGGCGCTCACACGCGGTATCCCGTTTGATCCGCCGCCAGAGTTGCTGCGGGATGCGCCCGAAGTGGTGGAGCAGGAACGTCGTCTATATGAATCACGAAGAGCCGAAATAGATGCACAAACTGCCATTTACCAAAGCCAACTGGTACAGCGCCAGCAAGAGTTGAACGAAGTCAGGGCGAGGCGCGACCAGGCCGAGCGCAGCCTCGAACTCATGAATAAAGAAGTCAATGCCACCCGCCCGATGGTTGCCACTGGCGCTGTGTCCGAGGTGGAGATGATGCGACTGGATCGTGAAATTGCCCGCATGCGCGGCGACCGCGAGCAAGCCACTGCACAAATTGCAAGGGTGCAGTCCGCCATTCAGGAGGCCAACAGCAAGATCAATGAAGTAAAACTCACCAGCCGGAACCAGATGAGCGCCGAACTGTCCGAAACCATGAGCCGGCTCGCCAGCCTGTCCCAAGGGGGGGTCGCGTTACAAGACAAGGTCAAACATGCTGACATCAAGTCCCCCGTGCGCGGCACGGTCAAGCGCCTGCTGGTCAATACTATTGGTGCGGTGGTGCAGCCAGGAAAAGAAGTCGTAGAAGTAGTGCCGCTGGACGACACACTGATTCTTGAAGTGCAGATTGCCCCCAAAGACATCGGCTTTTTGCGCCCCGGACAGTCGGCCATGGTCAAGTTCAGCGCCTACGACTTTTCCATCTACGGTGGGCTGGAGGCCGAAGTGTTTTTGATTGGAGCTGACTCGGTGCTTGATGAAAAAGGCAATGCCTTCTATCATGTACGCGTTCGG
>JAABRC010000471.1 GCA_011391115.1 Candidatus Egaibacter danicus
GACGCAGCAAACCCGTGCCTCGTTGCGTGCAGTGGCCACCAAAAACCGCTTTTTGGCGTCGGCTGCCCACGACTTGCGCCAGCCGGTGCATGCGCTGAGCCTGTATGCCGACTGGCTGGCAACCGAGCCGGAAATGGCGCGGGACATCGCCCCGCGCATTTTGCAGTCAACCCGGGCGATCAACGAGCTGTTTGACTCGCTGTTTGACCTGACCCGCATCGATGCCGGCAACTACAAGGTCCGGTTGCAGCATGTGGATGTGCAACAGCTGTTTGCCGACATGGCGCTGCAGTTTGAGCCCGTGGCGGCGGGCAAGTCGCTCAAGTTGCGCACCCACGCCCGCCCCACCACCATTTGGGCAGATCCCGTGGTGCTGCGGCGCATTCTGGGTAATCTGGTTTCCAACGCGCTGCGGCACACCCAAAAGGGTGGTGTGCTGCTGGGGTTGCGTCACCGCTCGGACATGTTGGTGTTCGAGGTTTGGGACACGGGTGTCGGCATTGCCCGTGAGCACCAGCAAGCCATTTTTCAAGAATTTTTCCGGGTGTCTCAACACCAAGGCACCGAAGACAGCCTGGGGCTTGGGCTGACCATTGTGTCCAAACTCACGACCATGATGGGTTACCAGCTCGCGCTCAATTCGGTGGCCAACCAGGGCAGCGTGTTTCGGTTGATGTTGCCGGCTTACACGCAGAGAGATGCTGCAAGTGCAGATGGCAGCAGCGTGGTGCTGAACTCGGCCATGATGGGTTTGCGCTGACTTTTTCGTTGCAGCGAAGAAGGGCAGCAACCCACCGCAAGGGCTGGTCGCTCCCATGCCCGATGTTTAGAGATCGAGCAAGCCTGCGGTACGAGCCAGGTGGCTGGCCTGCGAGCGGCTCTTGACGTTGAGCCGTCGGAACAGCCGCCACAGGTGCACTTTGACGGTGTGTTCGCTGATTTGCAGTTGCTCGGCGATGTCCCGGTTGCTCAGGCCACGGTCCAACATCACCAGCAGTTGTTTCTGGCGCTTGGACAGTTTTTCTGGAATGGTTGGGGCGTTCTCGTCTTCGACCTCGTCGGCCAAGAATTCACGCAGCACTTTGGCAATTTGGGCCGCGCCTGCCGATTTTTCAACATAGGCGTCAGCACCAGCTTCGCGGGACAGGTCTTCGTAGTCCGATGCAGGTGAGGCCGACAGCACGATCAATGAGGTGTCGGGCAGCATTTGACGCACTTCGCGCACACCCGACACGCCGTTGGTATCGGGCAATTTCAGGTCCAGGCACACCAGTTCGGGTTCGCCGTGTTCGGCGATGGCTTTGCTGACGGAGGCCAGTCTTTCCAGCTCGATCACCTGGGTTGATGAACGCAGCCGGCGCAACAGCATCACGACGGCTTCGCGCATCAGCGGATGATCATCAATAACAAAAATACTCATGACGGCAGTGGTGTACGTAATTGTTTTAAGGGGCAGAGCATAGCGGCAATGGTGGGGTTTGGCGATAGTGCCAAACCTTCAAATTGGTGCTGTGCAAGGGGTCTATTGCAGGTTTAACGGTCCAGATCTTTAGCCAAGCTTCAGTCGGTAGGTCGAAAGGAATCAGTTCGTGGCTTCGCTGAAGTAGCGCAGTGCCAAAGATACCGTTTCGAGGTCTGCCTTGATGACGAGGTGAGTTGGGTTCTCGGCCAGGGCGTTGGTTCCGCTCGTTTGCAGCTGCGCAATGGTTTGGCCCGCTTCTTTGGGCGAGGCAAAGCCGGTGCTTTGCAGGAGCAGCTGGCCCTTGGCGTCCATGAGCTTGAAGTAAAACAGGCCGTCGGCTTCGCGGTATTGCTTGAAGCTGGGTGCTGCAGCTTTCGCGGCTTTGGCTGTTTTGTGGGCATCGGTCAGGCTGTCCAGTGGCCGCAAGCCGACGGCATGGCGCAACCGAGCCGTGAACGGTGTAGCCACCGCGCGGGCTTTTTCTGCGCCCATTTTGAGGGTTTTCTCCAGCTGGGCGGGGTTCTGGATCAGTTCGTCGTACACCGTACGCAGGGGCGCAATTTCCGTGTCCAGGCGCTCAAACAGCACTTGTTTGGCATCACCCCACGCAATGCCGTCTGCATAGGCCTTGGCCAGTGCGGTGGTTTCTTCCGTGGAGGCAAAGGCCTGATAAAGCTGAAACAGGGCCGACCCTTGGGTGTCCTTTGGCTCGCCGGGCGCGCGCGAGTCGGTCACGATGCCCATGATGAGTTTTTTCAGCTGCTCGCGTGGTGCAAACAGCGGGATGGTGTTGTCGTAGCTCTTGCTCATCTTGCGGCCATCGAGCCCGGGCAGGGTGGCCACGTGTTCTTCAATGGCAGCCTCGGGCAGCGTGAAATGCTCGCCATACAGATGGTTGAAGCTGGACGCCATGTCGCGCGCCATTTCAATGTGCTGGATCTGGTCCCGCCCAACCGGCACCTGGTGCGCGTTGAACATCAAAATGTCAGCCGCCATGAGCACCGGGTACATGAACAGGCCCGCTGTGACACCCGCGTCGGGCTCTTCACCGGCTGCTGTGTTCTTGTCCACCGAGGCTTTGTAGGCGTGCGCGCGGTTGAGCACGCCTTTGCCGGTGACGCAGGTGAGCAACCAGGTGAGTTCGGGAATCTCCGGGATGTCGGACTGGCGGTAGAAGGTGACTTGCTCCGGGTCGAGCCCGCAGGCCAGCCAGGTGGCCGCAATTTCCAGCGTGGAGCGCTGCACCCGGGCGGGATCGCCCACTTTGATCA
>JAABRC010000047.1 GCA_011391115.1 Candidatus Egaibacter danicus
AAGACGCGGCCTGATGAAGGCACCGTGTTTTTCGGCAGCACCATTAACCTGCTGCGCTACACCGAGCCCGAGATTGCACAACTGGGCATCGGTCGCAAGTTCCAGAAGCCCACGGTGTTTGAGCAACTCACGGTGTTTGAAAATCTGGAGCTGGCACTGAAGACCAACAAGGGTGTCAAGCCATCCATGTTTTTCAGACTGGACTCAGCGCAGGGCGATCGCTTGGGCGAGGTACTGCACACCATTCATCTGGCCGACAGTGTGAGCCGCCAGGCGGGCAACCTTAGTCACGGGCAAAAACAGTGGCTGGAGATTGGCATGTTGTTGATGCAGGACCCCAAACTGCTCTTGCTGGATGAGCCCGTAGCCGGCATGACGGATGAAGAGACGGCCCGCACAGCTGAGCTGTTTCTGACACTCAAAGGTAAACATTCCCTGCTGGTGGTAGAACACGACATGAGTTTCATTGACACTATTTCTGACATCGTGACCGTTCTGTGCGATGGCTCTGTGCTGGCGCAGGGCACGCTGGATCAGGTGCAGGCGGATGAACGCGTGATTGAGGTGTACCTTGGCCGATAGCCCCGTTCTCAGCCTCAAAGACGTCAACCAGTATTACGGCGGCTCGCACATCCTTCGGGGCGTGAGCTTGCAGGCCAGCCTTGGCAAAGTCACTGTTTTGTTGGGTCGCAACGGGGTGGGCAAGACCACGCTTCTCAAGTCCATCATGGGGTTGGTGCCCATCAAGTCCGGCAGCATCGAGTTCGCAGGCAAGGCCATCCATGCCACCACGCCGTTTGAGCGCGCCAGAGCAGGCATCGGGTTTGTGCCGCAGGGGCGGGAGATTTTTTCGCGCCTGACGGTGGAAGAAAACTTGCGCATGGGACTGGCCTACAAAAGCGCCAGCACGCCAATTCCTGCTGAGTTGTTTGAGCTGTTCCCGGTGTTGAAACAGATGATCAACCGCCGGGGCGGCGACCTGTCAGGCGGGCAGCAGCAGCAGCTCGCCATTGCGCGTGCGCTCGCGGCCAAACCGAAGCTGTTGATTCTGGATGAACCCACGGAAGGCATTCAGCCGAGCATCATCAAGGACATTGGCCGTGTGATCCGCATGCTGGCGGACCGTGGTGACATGGCCATCCTGCTGGTGGAGCAGTACTATGATTTTGCGCAGGAACTGGCAGACGACTACCTGGTGATGCAACGCGGCGAATTCATTGCCTGTGGGGCCGGCAAAGATATGGAGGCCAACGGTGTTCGGCAACTGGTTGCTATCTGAACGACAGCGTCAAGTTGACCAGATTCGGGGGCTGGAGGCGGGTTGATTCCATAACAAGCTGCGCCACGCAGTCCAGACCTGCCGAATGGCATCCATGGCAGATTCCACCAGAGGGGCTACTGCGCGCAGCACCACAACTTGCGGGTTTGGGCTGGTAGCACCCGCAGTACCGCGCAGATCATGTGTGGCCATGATGTCGCGAGCAACATCCAGTACTTGCTGTTTGCGCTGCCGTTCGATCGGGGTGCCTGTGGCGAAGAATAGCGATGCCATGCAGCGGTTGCCTGCAAGGCCCAGCGGGCTGTTCATGAGCCGGAGATCGGTGGCATCCATGTGGCCACGCTCCAGCCAGACATCCGGCATCTCGATGTGCTGACTGAACCGTCCTGTGTCAAACGGCAGACCAGCATTGGGCAGACCCAACGCCGTGACGTCCCAGCCGATCAACTCGGCACCTTCCGCGAGGTTCAGCTGCAGGCGGTTTTCGGCCAGACACCCACTGTAGGCGATGCTCTCCAGAGGTAGCCATTCGAACCGCGCACCCGCTTCCAGCGTGATGCGAGACTGTTGTACCGCGCGCTCCCCCTGCGACCGGTAAAAGCGTGTTGCGCCCGGCGTGGTGATCAAGCCATGGGTGCCGCTGGCTGCATGGACATGAATGTCCAGTGTGTCGCCACCGACCAGACCACCGGGCGGATGGACCAGCACGTTGTGGCAAATCGTGTCCCCCTCCGGGTACAGACTCTTCAGTATCCGCAACGGGCCAGTGTGCTGGTAGCGGGCAACCGTTCTTGAGGCCTCGGCGCAGTAGTCAATCTGAAGTTGGGCGTGCCAGGGCATGGCGGGAGTGTAGGGCAGCGCGCAGGCGCCGCTCAGGCTTTCCAGAAGTCGCGGTGCAAGGCAGAAATCTCGGTCTCAAGCTCAAAAACCGGGCCGATGACCTCGATGACTTTTTGCCCGGCAGCCAGCACGGTGCGGCTGGGCAAATCCATCGTCGGGTTTTCGTCGTGGTTGCCAGTGAGCTGCAACAGGCGCCGCTCGCTCAAGCCATATACGAGGCGACCAATGTTCGCCCAGTACTGGGTGCCTGCACACATCGCACAGGGCTCCACCGTGGTAACCAGCGTGCAGTGCCACAGGTAGTCTGGCGTGTAGTTGGTTGCGGCCGTGCGGGCCAGCGTGGATTCCGCGTGGTTGACGGTATCCACATTGCCCTGCTCGGCCAGAACCGTTTCGCCATCGGGTGCGACCAGAATCGCGCCAAACGGATGGCGGCCCAGCAACATGGCCCGACGGGCTACATCATTGGCGCACCGCAGGTGGGCAATGACCTGTTCATGGCGCATCGCCTTTATTCGCCCTGCGAGCCGCGGTGTGCCCAGCCGGTGGTGTGTTTCTCTACATAGCTGAACAGCTCGTACATCGCCATCGCCATCGCGCCTATCACCACCAAGCCTGCAAATGCCAGCGAGAGGCGTTGTGATGACCCGGCGCTTTGCATCAGGTAGCCAATGCCGGAGTCGCCGGCCGTCATTTCGGCCAGTACGGTCCCCACGAAGGCCAGTGTGATGGCGATCTTGAGTGACGCAAAGAAATATGGCAGTGAACGGGGCAACCCCACCTTCACCAACACATCCCAGCGCTTGGCGCCCAGCACGCGCAACACATCTTCCAGCTCGGGTTCCAGCGTGGCCAGACCCGTGGCAATGTTGACGGTGATCGGGAAAAACGAGATCAGGAACGCGGTCAGGATGCCCGGCCCGATGCCAATGCCAAACCAGACGATCAGGATGGGCACAATCGCCGCCTTGGGCACCGCGTTGAATGCAACCAGCAATGGATAAACCGCCGCATAAGCCAGGCGGGACGAACCCACCAGAAACCCAAGCAGCACGCCAACGAGGATGGACAGGCCAAAGCCCACCATGGTGACCCAGAAGGTCTTCCAGCCAGCCTCGGCCAGCGGTGCTGCAAACTCCGCCATGGACTGGCCAATGGCTATCGGGCTCGGGAACAGAAACTCCGGAATCTGGAACACGGTGCAAACCAGTTGCCAGATCAGCAATACAACGATGGCCAGTACCACGGGGGCCCAGCGTTCAGTCTGTTTCTTGTTCATGTTGTGGCCTCTACAGGCGCAGCGGGCTTGCGCATGGCGCCAATATGACCGCGCAGCTCATGAACGATGTCGGTGAACTCTTTGGTGTAGGTCACTTCCAGATCACGCGGGCGCGGCAAATCGATCTCTTTTTTCACCACGAAGCGGCCCGGGCTTTTGCTCATCACGTACACAGTGTCGGCCAGAAAGACAGACTCGCGCAGGTCGTGTGTGACCAGAATCACATTGAATTGCTGCTCGGTCCACAGGTCGCGCAGAATGCACCACAGCTCTTCGCGCGTGAACGCGTCCAGCGCGCCGAAGGGCTCATCCAGCAACAGCATCTTGGGCTCATGAATCAACGCGCGGCAGATACTGGCGCGTTGTTGCATGCCGCCCGAAAGCTGCCATGGGAATTTGTCTTCATAGCCGCCCAAGCCTACTTTCTGAAGCAGCTTGCGCGCACGTTCCTCATACTCCTTGCGCCTGGCCTTGAAGTTGCTGCGATAGGGCTCCACAATTTCCAGAGGCAGCAAGACGTTGTCCACCGTCGTGCGCCAGGGAAGCAGCGAAGACGCCTGAAAAGCCATTCCCGAAATCTTCAGCGGCCCGGTCACAGGTTGACCGTCGATCAGAATCCTGCCTTTCGAAGGCATCTTCAGCCCCGTTGTGAGCTTCATGAACGTGGACTTGCCACAACCGGACGGCCCGACGATGGCGATGAACTCGCCCTGACGCACCTTCAGGTCGATGGCCTCCACCGCGAAGTGATTCTGCCGCAGCAGCTCTTCGTTGTAGGCGAGCCAGACGTCCTGAAAATCGACAAACCAGGGCTGCTGTTTGTCGGGCATGTTATTTCTTTGGCAAGACGTTGAGTTCAGCCTTGGTCGGCAGGAATGAGCCGTTCCACACCACGTCCGGATTCACCCGGCTTTTGGTGTTGAAGGCGTCCGACACCTGCGACGCCATCAGAGACAGGCGGCCAGGGTTGATCTGGCCAAAGCCTTCGGCGCGGGCATTGGGGCTGTTGATAACCGTGTCGATTGCCAGCTTGAGGCGACGGGTTTCCAGTTCAACGTTGATGATGCCGTCACGTGCTTTCACGTCCTGGATGGATGCGGCCGGGTTGCCAATCACGTCTTTCATGCCCTTGGTGAAGGCTGCCAGAAAGGCTTTCACGGCAGCCGGGTTTTCCTTGATCATTTTGGGCGAAGCGATGATCGCGTTGCCGTACAGCTTGACGCCATAGTCGGGGTACTGCAGCACCACCACGTCTTCGGCCTTCACGCCACGTGCTTCCAGGTTCAGCAGTGAAGTGAACGTAAAGCCGGTGATGGCATCCACGTCGCCACGTGCCAGCATGGTTTCGCGCAGTGGGGGGTCCATGGCAGTCCATTGCACACCGGTCACGTTGTTGGCTTTGGCAAAAATCGGGAATGCACGGCGACCAGCGTCAAACACCGGTGCGCCCAGCTTCTTGCCGCTCAGGTCGGCCGGTGTCTTGATGCCGGACTTTTTCAGCGCCATGACTGACGCCGGCGTGTCGTTGTAGACCATCATGATGGCCACGGGTTTGTTGGGCGCATCCGCATTGTTGGCGTGGAACTCCATCAGCGCCGCCATGTCGGCAAAACCGATGTCGTATGCGCCCGATGCCACACGGGTCACCGTGCCGCCCGAGCCGTTCCCGGCGTCAATCGTGACGTCCAGCTTGGCGTCCTTGAAATAGCCTTTCGCGGCGGGCGTCAGGAACAGGGCGGCCGGGCCTTCAAATCGCCAGTCCAGCTGAAACTTGATGGGCGTAACCTGCGAGTGGGCGATGCCCATGGTGGCGGTCAGGGCCAGGGCCGCAGTGGCTTTGAGCAAAAAACGCTTATTCATGAAAACTCCGTCTGGATGGATAGGGGGGTGACTGTTTATACACTTGAGAATCAAAGCAAGAAAAATGCCAGAGGCAGTTTCCCCAAGGCTGGTTTGCTCAAAAAGGTATACAACTTCTGCGTACAGATTATGCGGGTCTACCCATCCCGCGATCATCGCGGGAAACCCTAGTACCTCGGTTCCGGGGGGGGAGTTCAGGCGTCGGGTGCGACCGGATGTTGCGCCATGGTTTCCAGCGCCTTGACCAGCGCGGAGTGGTCCAACTGGCCATAACCCAGCGCGGAACAGGTTTGCATCAGTTGTGCGGCGTTGGCCGTCTGCGGCAGTGCTACACCCAGGCTCCGGGCGCCCTGCAATGCCAGATTCAGGTCTTTCTGATGCAACGCGATGCGAAAGCCGGGGGCGAATGTCCGTTTGATCATGCGTTCGCCATGCACCTCCAGAATGCGGGATGCTGCAAAACCACCCATCAGTGCCTGGCGCACCCTGGCCGGGTCTGCGCCGGCTTTGGAAGCAAAGACCAATGCCTCGCTAACCGCAGCAATATTGAGGGCCACAATGATCTGGTTCGCCACCTTGCAAACCTGGCCGTCGCCCACGCCACCCACCAGCGTGATGTTTTTGCCCATCAGCTCGAACAGGGGTTTGATGTGGTCGAACGCGGCCTGCTCAGCACCTACCATGATGGTCAGCGACGCAGCCTTGGCCCCCACTTCACCGCCGGACACCGGTGCGTCGAGGTAGTTGCAACCCAGTGCCTTGATCTTGGCGGCGAAACCTTTGGTTGCGATGGGGTCGATGGAACTGCAGTCCACCACGGTCTTGCCCTTGGACAAGCCAGACGCGACGCCGTCTTCGGAAAACAACACCTTTTCCACATCCGGTGTATCCGGCAGCATCAGAAAAATGATGTCGGCCCGTTTGGCGACGTCTTGCGCGCTGCTGCAGTTGGTCGCACCTGCGGCCAGCAGGTCGGCCGGCACCTGAGAGCGGGTGTTCACAAACAGTGTGTGGCCGGCTTTAACCAGGTGACCCGCCATGGGTGCGCCCATGATGCCAAGGCCGATAAAACCAAGCTTGAGTGAAGTTGCAGTCATCGTATTTCCTGTCGGGTATTCGTGTTGTCAGTTCAGGGCCTTGATCCATCCGAGGCCGTCAACGGTATTGGTTTTGGGTTTGTATTCACATCCAATCCAACCGGCATAGCCGATGGCGTCAATGTGCCTGAACAGCCACGCGTAGTTGATCTCACCAGTGCCCGGTTCGTTGCGGCCCGGGTTGTCGGCCAACTGGATGTGGCCAATACGTGCCAGGTTGTTTTTGAGCGTGTTGCCCAGTTCACCCTCCATGCGCTGCGCGTGGTAGATGTCGTACTGGATGAAGAGGTTGTCACTGCCCACGTCATCCTGAATGGCCGCAGCCTGATCGGTGCGGTTCAAAAAGAAACCCGGAATGTCGAAATAATTGATGGGCTCCATCAGCAGGCGCAAACCCGCAGTCTTGAGGCGGGCTGCTGCGAACGCCAGGTTGGCAACCAGCGTGGCGCGTGCCTGATCAGCGCTCACGCCTGCTGGCAACTTGCCAGCCAGGCAGTTGAGCTGGGGACAACCCAGCACGGTGGCGTATTCAATGCCCTGCATCACACCCGCGCGGAATTCATCCACACGGCCGGGGTCACAGGCCATGCCGCGGTCCCCCGCGTCCCAGTTGCCGGCAGGCAGGTTGTGCAGCACTTGCTTGAGGTTGTTGCTTTTGAGAGCGTTCACCAGTTCGCTCTTGTCAAACGCGTAGGGGAACAAGTACTCCACGGCTTCGAACCCGGCAGCTTTGGCTGCAGCAAAGCGCTCCATGAACGGCAGTTCGGTAAACAGCATTGATAAATTGGCGGCAAATTTCGGCATGTCTTCTCCGTGTGTCTTGCGTGTGTTTTCTGTATGACGATCTGTTGGCGATTTCAGTCAAGCATGGCGGCCACAGCGGTTGGTGCGTCGCTGCGCGAGGCGGCCAGCTCTTCAAACTCCACGATATTGTCGATCTCCGTTCCCATGGCGATGTTGGTCACACGCTCCAGCATGACTTCAATCACCACCGGCACCTGGAATTCCTTCATCCAGGCCTCAGCCTGCCTGATGGCCGGGGCGATTTCCTCCTGCTTGTGTACACGAATGGCCTTGCAGCCCAGGCCTTCCACCACCTTCATGTGATCCACTCCGTAGCTGCGAACCAGCGGGTCGTCGCCGGTATTGATGTTGTCGAACGCCAGTTGAACACAATAGTCCATCTCAAAGCCGCGCTGTGACTGGCGAATCAACCCCAGGTAGGAGTTGTTGACGACCATGTGGATATAGGGGAGTTTGAACTGCGCACCCACCGCCAGCTCTTCAATCATGAACTGGAAGTCGTAGTCGCCAGAGAGCGCCACCACTTTGCGCGCCGGGTCGGCGGCCTTCACGCCCAATGCGGCCGGAATGGTCCAACCCAATGGCCCCGCCTGACCGCAGTTGATCCAGTGACGCGGCTTGTACACATGCAGGAACTGGGCGCCGGCAATCTGGGACAGCCCGATGGTTGACACATAGCAAACGTCCTGCCCAAACGCATTGTTCATGCACTGGTACACCCGTTGCGGCTTCATCGGAATGGCTTCGAAGTTCGTCTTGCGAAGCAGCGTGCCCTTGCGGTGCTGGCAAGCCGCTACCCATTCGCTGCGGTCCGTCAGCTTGCCCTGTGCCTTCCATTCAGTCGCCACCTGAATGAACAGCGCCAGTGCCAGTCTGGCATCCGACGCAATGCCGAAGTCCGGCGAGAACACGCGGCCGATCTGGGTGGGCTCAATGTCCACGTGGATGAATTGGCGGCCTTTGCAGTACACCTCGGGTGAGCCGGTGTGGCGGTTGGCCCAGCGGTTGCCAATGCCCAGCACAAAGTCTGAAGCCAGCATCGTGGCATTGCCATAGCGGTGGCTGGTCTGCAGCCCGCACATGCCGGCCATCAACGGGTGGTTGTCGGGAATCGTGCCCCAGCCCATCAGTGTGGGGATGACGGGAATGCCCATGATTTCGGCAAACTGCACCAGCAGATCAGACGCATCGGCATTGATGATGCCGCCGCCGGCAACGATCAGTGGCCGCTCCGACGCGTTGAGCATCGACATCGCTTTTTCGATCTGCGCGCGGGTGGCCGCGGGTTTGTACACCGCCAGCGGCGAGTAGGTATCCGGATCAAACTCGATCTCGGCCATCTGCACATCAAACGGCAGATCAATCAGCACCGGGCCGGGCCGACCGGAGCGCATCACGTGGAAAGCCTGCTGGAACACGCGGGGAACCTGCGCCGGTTCGCGCACGGTCACCGACCACTTGGTGACCGGTTTGGAGATGGACTCGATGTCCACGGCCTGAAAATCTTCCTTGTACAGGCGCGCGCGCGGTGCCTGGCCCGTGATGCACAAGATAGGGATGGAATCGGCTTGCGCCGAGTACAGACCGGTGATCATGTCTGTGCCCGCAGGACCGGAGGTGCCAATACACACCCCGATGTTGCCGGCAACGGCCCGCGTGTAGCCTTCGGCCATGTGGGAAGCGCCCTCCACGTGGCGGGCAAGAATGTGGCCGATGGTGCCCTGTTTGCGCAGTGCAGCATAAAGCGGATTGATGGCGGCGCCGGGCACGCCAAAGGCCTGCGTCACACCCTCTTTCTCCATGACCCACACAGCGGCTTCGATTGCCCTCATCTTTGCCATGATTTTTGCTCCATCCTGATTTGTTGCACGATGGGTTGGACTGTAGAAACAAGGAAAGCATTGCGATAGATGGCTATGGCCCATAACATCTATTCCACTGTGGAATAAATAAGGGATTCGAGTTATGGACCGGCTTCTGGCAATGCAGGTGTTTGTGCGCGTGGTGGAAACGGGCAGTTTTTCGAAGGCGGCGAAGGAATTTGCCACCACCCAGCCCACCGTCACCAAGATGGTGTCGGCGACGGAAGAGCGCCTCAAAGTGCGGCTGCTCAACCGCAACACGCGGGGCGTGAGTGTGACGGAGTCTGGCGCACTGTACTTCGAGAA
>JAABRC010000472.1 GCA_011391115.1 Candidatus Egaibacter danicus
TCCCAACGCAAGGCTTGCAAAGCCCTAAGTTGCATATCGGGGATCAAGATCATCGGTCGCTGGCCTGACTGGGGCACGATGACTGCCAGCTGTTGCTCTAACTCGCCCATGCGGTGATTGGAAACGTCTGTAACGCGTGCATAGGGCTCCAGACGCGGTGGACGATAGTGGTGTAACGTGAGCACGCCGCCGATATGCGGTGTAGTTACGCTGGCCAGATCGAGCATGCCGTCGCCATCAAAATCGGCCACCCCCACCGGGTTGAGCCAACGAAAAGAGGAGCCCGCATGGGGCCCGCGCGCGATCTCGACAATCTCACCATTTCTGAGGCCGTAGACGACCAATGCAGCGCCATACAGCGCATCGGCTTCCACCAAAATGATCTCGTCACGCCCGTCTGCATCCAGATCCGTGAGCCGCGGCACCCGGTCTTCAAACACCCGGTCCAGCGGAAGTGAAAGCGTATGCACCTGCGCATGGGCTGCACTTGAAAGCACGTGCAGACTGGCCGCATGCTGCCTTGACCCTAATGCCGCGTGAGGGTACCTTAAGGTCGGCGAGCCAAGCCATGCCCATGCGATATCTCGAACTCCCGCAGTGGCTTGACTTTGCACCAACCGTTTTTGTGCAGCTCGCGGCGGCGGCGCGTTAACTATTGCAGGAACACCACACTCAGTAGAGCTAGATGTCAGCACAAGCGTGCTGGCTTGCACAACGGCCGGTAGAAGCCCACAAAAAAAGACTAGTGAAAATGGGATGAGAAGGGCTCGCATTAGCCAGTAGTCGTGGGGCGACAAAAATTCTTACAAAAGTCAGGATTATTGTTGTGCAATTGGTCGCTAAAAAGTGACTGCCTGCTTCCGACGAAACCGAAAGTCAGCTTTCAACATTTTGGCTTAGTTCTGCTGATGCCGACGATAGGCAGCTTTTAGCCTACTGCTGGTGCCCAGTGGAGAAGCTTTCGTTTTAAGGCCTTCGGTTCCTGTTAGCTGGATCCGGGAGTTCACTGCGTCGCCGCGACCGGCCATTCCCGACGAAAAGCGGTTTTGGCAGCCGCCCGTGGGCCTACCCAATAGCAGTCGAGGAGTCTCGAATCCACTTCTGGCGAGCATCTAATGCACTCAGTGACCCATCAGAATGTCATCGGCAACGTTCTTGTCATGAACACCAAACTTGTCAACCAGCGTTGCACTGGCTTCATTGAGGCCCAGAACCTCAACCTCCGCACCCTTGCGGCGGAATTTCAGGACAACCTTATCTAGCGCGCTGACAGCTGTGATGTCCCAGAAGTGGGCATGGGTGAGGTCAATGCGGACCTTGGTCTGAGTCGTGTCGAAATTAAACGCGTCTATAAACCGGTCGGCAGACGCGAAGAATACTTGCCCATAGATCTCGTAAACGCAAGTCGTACCGTCGTCCTCAGACTTGGCTTGAATAAGCAAAATCTGCCCAATCTTGTGGGCAAAAAAGAAGCCTGACAGCAAAACACCGGTGAGCACTCCGCGCGCTAGGTCATGGGTGTAGACAGTAACGGCCACCGTGGCCAGCATCACCACGCTGGAGCTTTTTGGATGTTCGCGTAGGTTTTTCAATGAGCCCCAGTTGAAGGTTCCGATAGACACCATGATCATCACGGCGACCAGCGCTGCCATAGGAATCTGCTTGACCCAATCGCCTAGAAACACCACCAGAATCAGCAACACAAC
>JAABRC010000473.1 GCA_011391115.1 Candidatus Egaibacter danicus
GCCACCAATGTAGACAAACGGTCCCGGCCGCCAGACTTCACGTTAATAACGGACTGGCCAATCATGGCGCAACCAGCCATGCCGCCGATGAAGCCAGTGGCGATGTTGGCAACACCTTGGCCCACACATTCGCGATTCTTGTTGCTCTTGGTGTCGGTCATATCGTCCACGATGGTTGCCGTCATCAGTGATTCCAGCAAGCCCACTACCATCAGCGTTGCCGAATACGGCAGGATGATGCTCAACGTGGTCCAGCTCAGCGGTACATCCGGCATCAGGAAAACCGGCAGGCTATCGGGCAACTCTCCCATGTGGCCCACGGTGCGAATGTCCAAGCCAAGGTAGGTGGATACGCCCGTCAGAACAACGATCGTCACCAGGGGCGATGGAACCGCCTTGGTGATGTAAGGCAATCCGTAAATGATGACCAGGCCTGCCGCCGTCATGGCATAGACCTGCCAGCCCACATTGGTCAGCTCTGGCAACTGGGCCATAAAGATCAGAATAGCAAGGGCGTTCACGAAGCCAGTGATCACCGAGCGGGAAACAAAACGCATCAGCGCCCCGAGCTTGACCCATCCGGCCACGACTTGGAGCAAACCAGTCAATACCGTAGCTGCTAGCAGATATTGCAGGCCATGGTCTTTGACCAATGAGGCAATCACCAGCGCCATGGCTCCGGTGGCCGCTGAAATCATGCCGGGCCTGCCGCCAGCAAACGCGATGATGGTGGCAATGGAAAACGAGGCGTACAAGCCCACCTTGGGGTCAACACCGGCAATGATGGAAAACGCGATGGCCTCGGGGATCAACGCCAGAGCGACAACCAGACCGGCGAGTACATCGCCTCTAACGTTGAAAAGCCAACTCTGTTTGATGTTTTGAAATGACATGGAAGGTCTGACCGCTCTAACAGAGCGGGGTCACAGAAGAAATGAAGATATTCCATCTCTCAGGAAACGAGAGGTGGACTAAAAACTTAACAGCAGGCGCGTGGCCAGTGCTGCCTC
>JAABRC010000474.1 GCA_011391115.1 Candidatus Egaibacter danicus
ATCTGGTCTTCCGCCTGCTTTCGCTCCGTGATATCCCGACCGATGCCACGATAACCAGTAAACCGGCCAACCGCGTCAAAAATGGGCGCTCCGCTCACTGACACCCAGACGCTGGCACCATCCGGTGTGGCGCGCTGAATCTCCAGATCCTTGAACACCCTGTGGGCTTGAAGATCTGCGCGGTGGAGCACCCAGTCAGATTCCGTGAGGTTCAAGGCAGGCGTATCCCACCGAAACTGGCCCACGGTTGCCAGGTAGGGAGAAGCCTCCATGACCGAGTCGCCTTCAAAACGGATGAACCGGAAATTCTCGTCCTGCTCCCAGTACCAGTCCGACGACAGCCCAGCCAGTGCACGGAACCGGTCTTCACTGTCCCGTGCTGCGTTTTGCGCATCGATGTAGGAACTCACGTCAGTGTAGGTGCGCACCATGCCACCATCACGCAATGGGTTGGACTTGACCTCGATCAGCTTGCCTGAGCGGGTCTTGCGAATGTAGGTATCCAGCATGTTTCCCTGCCCATGAAGAATAACGTCCTTCATGGCAGGGCTCACCAGCTCCAGTGTGTCCTTGAAGTCTCCACGATCCCTCTGAAACTGCAGCACTTCCACCAGCGTCGGGCCGCTGGCCAGCAAACTTTCCGGCAAATCCAGAAGCTCAATGGCCTTGCGGTTATAGATGGACATGCGGCCATTCGGCGCCATCAAGCTGATGCCTTGCGACATGTTATCCAGCGTGAGTTGCAACTGGGCAGATTTATGCGCCAATTGTTCGCTGGCTTTCTGCAATTGGGCATCCAGTCGTTTTCGCTCGGTGATGTCACGACCCACACCACGGTAGCCGCGGAACAGGCCGTTGTCGTCAAATATCGGCATCCCGCTGACGGCCACCCAGTGCAGCTGACCCTTGGGGTCAAGACGGCACATTTCGAAATCACGGAACACCCGACGGGCATCCAGGTCATCCCGATGGGCCCGCCAGTCATCCCCGGTCAGGTTCAGGGTTTCGATATCCCATCGCCTCTGTCCAACATGGGCCGCGTGCGGCAAGCCATAACGGGACGCATAGTCGCCTTCGACCCGCAAGAACCGGTAGTGTTCGTCCTGCTCCCAATACCAGTCAGAAGACAACTCGGTCAGGCTGCGAAATCGCGCTTCGCTGGCTGCGAGGGCCGTTTGAATCTGTACAAATTCCGTCACATCGGCAAAGGTCCTGACCAGTCCGCCATTGACCATGCGACGTGACTCCACCTGCAGGGTTTTCCCCCCCGGCATGGTTCGCAGGTAACGGTCCGGCGTGTCAAAGATGTCGTCTCCCTTGACGTAATCCCGCGCATGGCTCTCCACCAGTTCAAAGTTCGGGCCAAAGTCCCCCCGCTCAAGCTGGAACCTGTAGATATCGTCCGCAGTCAGTCCCTCGGTCAGCAACGCGTCTGGCAACTCCAGCAAGTCCTGAAGCTGGCGGTTGATCACGCTGATGCAGCCATCAGCTTCAATGGTGCACAGGCCCTGGTTGATGCTCTCGAGTGTCAGCTCGAGCTCCCGGGATTTAACGGCCAGCAGGTCACCGGTACGGCGCAGCTCCTCCTGCACCTGGTGGCGCTCACGATCACTGCGCCAGGCAGCAACCAGGTGGCCAATCGTGCTGCTCAGGGGCGCCAGAAAATCGATGTCGGCCTGTGAGTAACCGCCCGGCTTGTTGGCCAGGCCAATCATCGCCACCAGTTCATTTCCATGATGAATGGGAATGCCCAGAAATGCGTTGAGAGGCGGGTGACCATGCGGGATACCGCCTTTGCGGGGGTCCATCGCAGGCTCATTCGCAATGACCGGCTTGCCACTAACCAGCGCTGAGCCAAACAGCGTCTTCAGGTTATGGAATTCCATTCCCCTGGCCGCATTTTCTTCATACAGCCGCCGTGATGCCGCATCCCAGGCGATATCGGTAATGGCGTGCATCTTGATGTAGGGCTTGTTCGTGGCCGAGGCAAGAACTTCACCCACAAAACCAAAGCCCCCTTGCGTCAGGGCCAGCAGTTCAGCCAACAGGCCTTCAAACACCTTTTTGGTGTTCCCATCACTCAGGAAAAGCGCGTGGGCCGCGGAAATGGCCTGCAATAACCGGCGCTGCTGCTCTTGCGCCTGTTCGGTCTTTTTCCGCTCCGTAACATCCGTATGCGTGCCCGCAACCCGGGTAGGCAAACCCTGCTCGTCCCGTTCAACCACATGACCACAGCTGTGAATCCACACCCAGTGACCCAGACGATGCCGTATGCGGAATTCCACGTCAAATTGCTGCAATGACGTTTTGGGCCCTGTACCGAGCGCACCCCTGAGCCGCAGCAAATCATCTGGATGCACCCAGTCCATCCAGACACCCCCCACCAGCACCACCTCTTCTGATGCATAGCCCAGCATCTCGCACCAGCGCTCGTTGACGATGTTACGGTCTTCGCGCACGCGCCAGTCCCATATGCCGACTTCCGCGCCGGCAACCGCCACCTCCAGCGTCTCTGAGCGCTGGCGAAGCTGACGCACGGTGTGGTGGCGCTCAATGGCCATCAGAATTCGCGTCGTCAACGAATCCAGGTACTGAAAGGCCGGGTCTTCGGGCAGAAAGTCGGTAAAGCCCTGACGAACCAGCAAAGCGGAATCCAGCCACACCCCGTCAGGCTGCAGCAACAGCGCCGCGCACTGTTCCAGTATGGACCCCAGTGCGTCCGCCGG
>JAABRC010000475.1 GCA_011391115.1 Candidatus Egaibacter danicus
TCTTGGCAGGTGCCTTCTTGGCCGCAGCCTTCTTTGCAGGCGCCGCCTTCTTCGCGGCTGGCACCACCTTGGCCTTGAACCCAGCGCGCGTCGCCCGAAACTTCAGCAACTTGGCGTGCCCGAGCATCGAGTCGTAGCCCTTGTCGTTCGCCACCACCAACAGGTGGGCTTCCGGGTGTTTGGCCGCCAGGTAGCCCAGGTAGAACGACAAATGAAAGTCCAGCGCGTTCTTGCCCTTGCCCGAGTGCGGCACCAGCGTCACCCGCTCGTGCGCAGCCTGCAGCTGCTCCGCGCGCTTGGTCTGGTTCGGCCCATGAAACAGCCACACATCGGTGAGTTGGGGCGCAATTTTCAGCAGGTCTTCCATGCCGGGCTGAACGTTTTCAAAGTCCACCAGCAAGTGTTGTTCTTTCATGGGGTCCTCCCTGTTGCAGCACCGCTGCCGCCTTCACCGTGTGCGGGCCAAAGCCGCCGTCAGCTCCCCGCCTCCGCCTCCTGCAGTTCCTTCAGCGTGCGCCCCTGCGCGTCTTTCCATTTGGTCCGCCCGTTGGTGTGGCGGCCCAGAATCAGCACCGCTGCCAGCGTGGGCGAAGTGAACACATAGTCCTGGGTGAAGCGCAGCGCATCACCGTCATCCGCCTCAACCGGCAGGTCTTTGCCCTTGAGCATGCTGAACATGCGCTGGATGGTGCAGATGACCACGCGTGCGCTGGTGTCGAGCTGGTTGCTCTGCAGGTGCTGCACGATGAACTCTTCGCCAAACTTGTAGGCGTTGTGCGGGCTGGCGTAGGCGTCGAACTCCTTTTTGGTCTGGCGCGCGAGGTTGCCGCGGTCCACCAGAAACAGCACACGGCGCGCACCGGCGAACTTGATGAGCCGGTAAATGAAGCTGATGCTGGTGAAGGTCTTGCCGCTGCCAGTGGCCATCTGAATGAGCGAGCGCGGCTTGTTGGCGGCCAGGCTCTTTTCCAGGTTTTCAATGGCGGTGATCTGTGCCGGCCAGAGCTGAAAGCTCGCGCCGCCCTGGCCCCATTCGGTCACCAGCGGTGGCATGTGTTGCAGGCGGGCGAGGAAGGTACCGGGCACTTCCTGCGCAATGTTGGTGCCCGCCTGATCCGGCAAATAGATCAACCACTGCAACAGCAGCTCGGGCCGGAAGAAGGCAAACAGCGGACGGGCGCGGGGGGTTGGGTCCAGGCCGTTGGTGAAGCGGGTTTCCACCCCGGTGGACTCGAACACAAAGGGCAGTGGCCTGCGCCAGGCGGGCAAGGCGGCGGGCAGGCCTTGCGCGTAGCGGGCGCTTTGCACACCCACGCCGCTGAGGGTGGCTCCGGCCTTCTTGGCTTCGATCACGCCGCAGGCTTTGCCGTTGACGTAGAGCAGGTAGTCGGCGAAGCCGTGGCCCGCGTTGAGCGGGAACTCGCGGATGGCGACCCCTTTGACGGCACCGGTGCCTGCATGAATGTTGGCATTGGCCACATCGCAGACGTGCCAGCCCGCCTGCATGAGCAGCGCATCGATGGTCTGGCGGGCACGGGCCTCGGGCGTCATGCGGTGGTGGGTACCGTTGTTTCCTCTTGTTGCATTCTAGGTGCCACTTTGGGGGCCGTTTTAAAAGGGGTATCAGCACATGCAGGTCTCCGCGCCAACCCAGCGCAAGCGTGATCCAAATCCCAAAGGAGTCATTCAGAGGAGCCACTGAATTGAAACTTTCAGTGAAAATAGCTACATGAAACAACAGACTCCCCTCAAGTCCGCCCGCGCTCCGCGCCTCCGATTGCTGCTGCTTTCCGCTTTGCTGGGTGCCAGCGCATCGGCATTTGCCCAGGGCAATCCGGCTGCTTCTCGCTTTTACGAAGACGCGCTGCAACGGTTCGAGAAGAAGGATTTTTCCGGCTCCATCATCCAGCTCAAGAACGCGCTGAAAGAAAGCCCGAACAACTTGCCGGTGCAACTGCTGCTGGGCAAGGCGCTGATGGAAAACGGCGATGTGGTGGCGGCTGAAGTGGCTTTCAGCGAGGCGCTGAGGTTGGGTGTGAACCGCGCCGAGGTGGTGGAGCGGCTCGGGCAGGCCATGGTGGCCCAGGGCAAGCAACTGGACATGCTCGCCCACCCCGCCCTGCAAACCGCCGGCCTGCCCAACGGTCTCCAGCGGCAAATGCACCTGCTGCGCGCAAGCGCCCAGGCCGATCTGGGGCAGATCGCGCCTGCGCTGCAGTCCATCAACGAAGCGCGGCGGCTGGACAGCCAGTCGCCCGACGTCTGGCTGGCCGAAGTGCCCATCCGCATCCGCAGCCAGGCTTTTCCCGAGGCGCTGCAAGCGGTGGAGCGTGCGCTCGTCATCGCGCCGAACATGGCCGAGGCCCACTACCAGAAAGGCTCGATCCTGCACGTGCAGGGCGACTTGCCCGGCGCAACCGCTGCCTACGCCCGCGCGTTGCAGCTCGACGCCAGCCACGCCGAAGCGCTGATCGCCCAGATCGGCCTGCACCTGGACTTCAACCGCCTGGATGACGCGGCCCGGGACGTCGCCACCTTGCAGCGCGTGTCGCCCAAGGAGCCGCGCGGCTCTTACTTCAAGGCCTTGCTGGCCGAGCGCAAGGGCCAGGTGGCGCAAGCCCAGGCGGCCCTGCGCGAGGTCACGTCGTTGCTCGATCCGGTTCCCATGTCGTTCATGCGCTACCGCTCGCAGTTGCTCATGCTCAACGGCCTGGCCCACCATGGGC
>JAABRC010000476.1 GCA_011391115.1 Candidatus Egaibacter danicus
ACTTGTATTGGCCCGACCTGTCCAAGCCCTGATGCGTCATTGCGAGCGCAACGTGGCATTCCAGGTTTTTTGATTTAATTTGAAGGAAATTTATGGCACTCGACAAACCTTACAAAGATGTCCCCGGCACGCTGATCTTCGACGCCGAGCAAAGCCGCAAGGGCTACCACCTCAACCAGTTTTGCGTCTCGCTGATGAAGCCCGAGAACCGCGCCCGCTTCAAACAAAACGAGCGCGCCTACCTGGACGAATGGCCGATGACCGAAGAACAGAAACTGGCCGTGATGGCGCGCGACCTGAACCGTTGCATGGCGCTGGGCGGCAACATCTACTTTCTGGCGCGTATTGGCGCCACCGATGGCTTGAACTACCAGCAAATGGCGGGCTCCATGACCGGCATGACCGAGGTCGAATATCGCGCCATGATGCTCGCTGGTGGCCGCTCCATAGAAGGCAACCGTTACCTGGGCGAGGACGGCAACGCCCAGCCCCACCATCAACCCCAGGGCCAAGCCGCCCAGAAAGTGCAGGCCTGACATGGCACGTATCACCGCTTCTGTTTACACCTCCCACGTGCCGGCCATCGGCATTGCGCTGGACCAGGGCAAGACCCACGAACCCTACTGGAAAAATGTCTTTGACGGCTATGAATATTCCAAACAATGGATGAAGGAGAACAAGCCCGACGTGATCTTTCTGGTCTACAACGATCACGCCACCGCCTTCAGCCTAGACATGATCCCCACCTTTGCGCTGGGCACGGCGGCAGAGTTTCCGGTGGCCGACGAGGGTTGGGGGCCGCGCCCGGTGCCCAAGGTGATTGGTCACCCGGAGCTGGCCGCGCACATTGCCCAGTCGGTGATCCAGGACGACTTCGACCTGACCATTTGCAACAAGATGCCGGTGGACCATGGCCTGACCGTGCCACTCTCATTGATGTGCGGCGCGCTTGATCCGGTCAAGGACGCCTGGCCCTGCCCGGTGATTCCGTTCCATGTCAACGTGGTGCAGTACCCGGTGCCGTCGGGCCAGCGCTGCTTCAAGCTTGGGCAGGCCATTCGAAAGGCCGTGGCGAGTTATGACCAGGATCTCAACGTGCACATCTGGGGCACCGGCGGCATGAGCCACCAGTTGCAGGGTCCGCGTGCTGGCCTCATCAACCGCACATGGGACAACGCCTGGCTCGATCAAATGATTGCCGACCCCACCGCTTGTGCCAAGGTGCCGCACATCGACTACGTGCGCGAGGCCGGCAGCGAGGGCATCGAGCTGGTGATGTGGCTCATCGCACGCGGCGCCATGGCCGACGTGGCCGGCGGCAAGCCGCCTGTGGTCAAGCACCGCTTCTACCATGTGCCGGCGAGCAACACCGCCGTGGGGCATGTGATTCTGGAGAACGCATGAAACCCATCAAAGTCGCGCTGGCTGGCGCGGGAGCCTTTGGCATCAAACACCTCGATGGCATCAAAAACATTGAAGGCGTTGAAGTGGTCTCGCTGGTGAGCCGCGAGCTGGAAAAAACGCGCGAGATCGCTGCCAATTACGGCATCACGCACGTCACCACCGAGCTGGCCGACAGCCTGGCGATGAAAGAAGTGGATGCCGTCATTTTGTGCACGCCCACACAAATGCACGCCTCGCAAACCCTGGCCTGCCTGCGCGCGGGCAAACATGTGCAGGTGGAGATTCCGTTGTGCGATGTGCTCCGGGATGGCGAAGAGGTTGCGCAAGTCGCTGAAAAAAGCGGCCTGATCGCGATGTGCGGCCACACCCGGCGCTTCAATCCGAGCCACCAGTACGTGCACCAGCAAATCACGGCGGGCAAATTCAACATCCAGCAGATGGACGTGCAGACCTACTTTTTCCGGCGCAGCAACATGAATGCACTGGGCCAGACTCGCAGCTGGACCGACCATTTGCTGTGGCACCACGCCGCCCACACGGTGGACTTGTTTGCTTACCAGTGCGGCAGCCCGATCGTCAAGGCCAACGCCATCCAGGGGCCGATTCACCCCACGTTGGGCATTGCCATGGACATGAGCATCCAGCTCAGGGCTGCCAATGGCGCCATTTGCACGCTGAGCCTGAGCTTCAACAACGACGGCCCGCTGGGCACCTTCTTTCGCTACATCGGCGACACCGCCACCTATATCGCCCGCTACGACGACCTGTTCAATGGCAAAGAAGAAAAGATCGACGTGTCCCAGGTGGCGGTCAGCATGAACGGGATCGAGCTGCAAGACCGCGAGTTCTTTGCAGCCATCCGCGAGGGCCGCCAGACCAACAGCAGTGTGGCCAACGTGTTGCCGTGTTACCGGGTGCTGCATGATCTGGAGCAGCAGTTGGGCGGGTGATGAAAACTACAGGCCACCAGCCCAACTCACCAGCTACTGGCTGACGGTTTCTGGGCGCTTGTGAGGTAAAAAAATTGGGGGCATGCCATCGTCAGGTACGCAGCGTTTGCTGCGGGTTGCGAACGGCAGGTTACTGGAAGTCGATTTGGGTGTCAGTCACCAAGCGGTCGTAGACTGCACTATTGCCGCGATAGCCAACATTTTTAGGGTGTTGCCACCTTGGGAAATATGGGCCATGTCAATGGCTGGTATTGGGCCAAACATAATTCGTTAGTGCAGTGCGAGCTAATACCTCCCTTGTTCGCCACATTGGTGACGTCCAGAGTGGAATCTCGGTCATAATTAATCCGTAATTCCGCAGCGCCA
>JAABRC010000477.1 GCA_011391115.1 Candidatus Egaibacter danicus
GAGAAAATTCTTTTTGGCCAAGGTATGACTCCTGTGGTCTTGTGGCGACCCGTCCGCGGTCCGCATACATGCGGCTCACGGTCCCGTGTCCTGATGGATCAGGACGGTGCTTCAACGACGTCTTTTGTTTCAATAGGCCACAGGGGCCGGGTCCAGCGAGCGCCAAATATACCAAGTCGCCACACTGCAGAACGGCGCCCAGGTGGCGGCCACTTCGCGGATCTCGCTGCGGCTGACCGGTTCACCCGAAAAATAGCAGCGGCTGATGCCATTCTGCAAGCCCACATCGTCCAGCGGCAGCACGTTGGGCCGCATCAGGTGGAAGATCAGGAACATCTCGGCGGTCCAGCGGCCGATGCCACGGATCGCCACCAGTTCGGTGATGATGGCCTCGTCGTCCATGTCGGCCCAGGCATTCACATGCACCTGGTCGTTGGCGAAATGCAGGGCCAGGTCCACCAGATACTCAACCTTGCGGGCCGACAGGCCGGCCGCGCGCATGTCGTCCACCTTGAGCTTGAGCACCTGGGCGGGCAACATCTTCTTGGGCAACACGGCAAATCGGTCCCAGACCGATTGCGCAGCTTTCACCGAAATCTGCTGTCCCACGATGCTGCGCGCCAGCGTGACGAAAGCGTCTCCCCGCGACTGCAGGCTCACCCCGCTGTGCTGCGGAATGAGTTTTTTCATCACGCGGTCGCGCTTCATGAGATGGCGGCAAGCCTCCTGCCAGTAAACCGGTGCGTCAGATCCCACGTCGGGCAACAAGGACGAAGCCATCAATTGCGCTCCCAGGTGGTGCCTGTCGCACTGTCTTTCAGCACCACGCCCTGCGCCAGCAAGCTCTGGCGTATGCGGTCTGCCTCTACAAAATTTTTCGCCTGCTTGGCCGCAGCGCGATCGGCGATCAGCGCCTGAATGGCCGCCTCATCCAGCCCACCAGCCAGCGCACCACCGCCCTGCAAGTACGCCGCTGGATCGACCTGTAGCAGCCCCAGCGTGCCGCCCAGCGCCCGCAGCAGCCCGGCCAAAGCCGCGTCTTTGCTTCGATTGACTTCGCTCGCCAGATCAAACAGCACGGCCACCGCCACGGGTGTACCAAAGTCATCGTCCATCGCTGCGCGGAAGCGCTGGGCAAACGGTTGCGACCAGTCAATGGCGTCCACCGCTTCGGCCTTCACCAGCGACAGCGCGGTGTACAGGCGCTTGAGGGCGGCGCGCGCATCGTCCAGGTGGGCATCGCTGTAGTTGAGCGGGCTGCGGTAATGGGTGCGAACGATGAAGAACCGAACCGTTTCAGCGTCGTACTTGGCCAGCACCTCACGGATGGTGAAAAAGTTGCCCAGGCTCTTGGACATTTTTTCGTTGTCCACCCGAACAAAACCGTTGTGCATCCAGAAGCGCGCCAGCGGTTTCCCGCTCGCCCCTTCGGACTGGGCAATTTCGTTTTCGTGGTGCGGAAACTGCAGGTCAGCCCCGCCGCCATGGATGTCAAATGACTCACCCAGCAGCGCGCAACTCATGGCCGAGCACTCGATGTGCCAGCCCGGTCGCCCCGGCCCATAGGGACCATCCCACCTGGCCTCGGCCGGCTCATCGGGCTTGGCGGCTTTCCAGAGCACAAAGTCCAGGGGGTCGTTTTTTTCACTGGTCACCGCCACCCGCTCACCAGCGCGAAGGTCGTCCAGCGACTTGCCCGACAGCTTGCCGTATCCGGGAAACTGGCGAACCGCGAAGTTCACGTCACCATCCTGAGCCCGATAGGCCAGGCCCTTCGTTTCAAGCTGACCGATCAGGGACAGCATCTGGGGCACATAGGCGGTGGCGCGGGGTTCGAAACTGGGCGCTTCCATGCCCAGTGCGGCGATGTCCTGGTGCATGGCCAGGGTCATCTCATCGGTCAGGGCCTTGAGCGTGATGCCCCGCTCCACCGCTCGCTTGATGATCTTGTCGTCAATGTCCGTGATGTTGCGAACATAAGTCACCCGGTAACCACTGACCTTGAGCCAACGCTGCACCACGTCAAAAGCCATCATCATCCGGGCATGCCCGATGTGGCACAGGTCGTAAATGGTCATGCCGCAGACGTACATGCGCACATGCCCTGCTTCCAATGGCTCAAACAACTCCGGACGACGGGACAGGGTATTGAAAATGCTCAGGGTCATGGGAACAGAATTCAGGCAGAGCGCAAGCAAAGGGGAGCAAAAGCCGACCACAGAGCCTTCGGCGGAACCTGCCAGCAGGCTCGAGCGGCACAAGGGGTCGGGAGCAGTGGGTGGGAACGTGCCGAATGCCACGCCCGACCCGCGTCAGGCAGCCATTGGTCTTACACCCTCAGATACAATCTGTCAGTATAGCCAGCTTGGTCTTGTGCGAGCGCACACAGACTGGCGCTATATTCATGTTTTCAGGCCCGCCCGCGGTCTTCGGTTTGCCCGCATTCGCTCTTCTGAGGTCCCATGCATCACCCCGTCAAAACTTCATCCATGCTGTCCGATTCCCGTCGCGGCGCTGCCTCTGCCCTGGTTACCTCCCGGTTGCGCCTGCTGGCACTTTCGGTCGCTGTTTCGGCCGCCCTGGGGACTTCTGTGGCGATGGCCCAGACGGATGACTACGCCGAAGTGAACCGCCTCATGCGGGCCGGGCAACTCACCGAAGCGCTGAGCAAGGTGGACCAGTACCTCACGGGCAAGCCCCGCGATCCGCAGATGC
>JAABRC010000478.1 GCA_011391115.1 Candidatus Egaibacter danicus
AGATCCTCTTGTTGGCTGTGGCTGCGCCATACAAACCGGCGACCAGCACGCAGCCGAGGAAGAAAACCTTGACGCCCGTGCCACCGGCACCGAGGCTCAGGCCCCAGAAAAGGCCTGCTGCCAAAAACCCGTTGTACAAGCCCTGATTGGCAGCCAGGACCTTGGTGGCGGCGGCTTGTGCAGGCGTCTGGCCAAACGCTTTCAAGCCTTTGGGTTTGTCCCAGAGGAACATTTCGAGCACCAGAATATAGACATGCAGGACCCCGATCAGGGCAACAACCACGTTGGCAGCGATGGACATAGGGTCTCCCCGGAATGGATGGAATGCCACTATAGATGAGTTCCTCGATTGGCGTGCGCCGGCCCTCAAGACGCTATAAAAATAGTAGCTTCTCACGCATATTCCACGGGGTCTGGAGGCCTATTTTCTTCTGGAAATCGGGCGGATCCGGTTTTGCACAACAATAGGGGGATGGAGACAACGGGTTTGAGCAATATGGTGGTGTGGTGGGTATTGGTGCTGGGAGTGGTGAATGTGTTGTTGTTGCTGTGGCTGCTGCTGCGCCGCCCCGACAACAGCGCGGCGCAAACGGCCGAGCAGGAGCGCGCGGCGATGCTCACGGCCGTGCAAACCGGCACCGAGCGACTGGAACGCGAGCTGCGCCGGGAAATCAGCGAATCGTCCCGTGGCGGGCGGCAGGAGCTGACACAAAATTTGGCCACCTTCCAGCAATCACTGGTGCAGCAGGGTGCTGAAGCCACGCGCACGCAAAACACGCAAATCGATGCCTTTGGGCAGCAACTGGCGCTGCTGCAAAAAACACTGTCTGATACGCTGACCACGCAGCTCTCGGGCGTGAGCGAGTCCAATGCACGGCGCATGAGCGAAGTGCGCGAAACGCTGGAAAAACAACTGGCGCAATTGCAAACCACCAATGCGGCCAAGCTCGACGAGATGCGTGCCACGGTGGATGAGAAACTGCAAACCACGCTGCAGGCGCGTCTGGGCGAGAGTTTCAAGCAGGTGGCCGACCGGCTGGAGCAGGTGCACAAGGGGCTGGGTGAAATGCAGACGCTGGCTTCCGGTGTGGGCGACCTCAAGCATCTGCTGACCAACGTCAAGACCCGTGGCATTTTTGGCGAAGCCCAGCTGGCGGCGTTGCTGGAGCAGGTGTTTGTGCCTGACCAGTATGCGGTGCAGTTGGCGACCCGGCCTGGCAGCAAGAACGTGGTGGACTTTGCCATCAAGCTGCCTGGCAAGTCGGACAATGGCGAGCCACTGTGGTTGCCAATTGACGCAAAATTTCCCAACGAAGATTACGAACGTCTGCTGGATGCACAGGGCCGCGCTGATGTAGCCGGCGCTGAGGCGGCGGGCAAGGCGCTGGAAGTCCGCATCCGGCTGGAGGCGAAATCCATCGTCGAAAAATATGTGGAGCCACCCTACACGACCGACTTTGCCATCCTGTTCCTGCCAACCGAAGGCCTGTATGCCGAGGTACTGCGCCGCCCGGGGTTGATGGAGGCCCTGCAGCGCGAGCATCGCATTACATTGGCTGGACCGACCACGCTGCTGGCCATGTTGAGCTCGTTGCAGATGGGTTTCAGGACGCTGGCACTGGAAAAACGCTCCAGCGAAGTGTGGCAGGTGCTGGGTGCAGTGAAAACCGAGTTTGGCAAGTTCGGCGGCATGCTTGACAAGGCGCGATCGCAGACAGAAACGGTACTCAAAACGCTCACCGATGCCGACGTGCGAACCCGCGCCATGGGCCGCGCTCTGAAAAAAGTGGAAGCTTTGCCCGACACGCAAGCGCAGACACTCATTCCAGCAGATAAGGATTTTGACAAAGAGGCCGATGAAGGGTAGCGAGCTCACCCGCCTGATTGCGGGCCACGTTTTTCTGCATGCCTGCATGGCGGGGACCCGCATGGCGGCGCCATTGCTGGCCCTGCATCAGGGGTACAGCCCGCTCGCGGTGGGGGTGTTGCTGGCGCTGTTTTCCTTGACCCAGGTTTTTCTCGCGTTGCCGGCAGGGCGTTATGCTGACCAGCATGGACTCAAGCGGCCCGTCGGGCTGGCCGTTGCCGCGGCAACTGTGGGTGCAGGTCTGGCTGTGGCATTTCCGGTGTTTCCCGTGCTGTGTTTCAGTGCCTTGATGACCGGTGGCGCCACGGGTGCGGCCTCTATCGCTCTGCAGCGCCACGTGGGTCGTGCCGCCCAGGGCGCAACCGAACTCAAGCGGGTGTTCAGCTGGCTGGCCATTGGGCCTGCGGCATCCAATTTTTTGGGACCGTTTGTAGCGGGATTGCTGATTGACCATGCCGGTGCGGTCGCGGGGGACATCACGGGTTACCGTGCCGCCTTCCTGATGATGGCGGTGGTTCCGCTGGGTACGTGGTTTGCAGTGCGCGGCGCCCGCGAACTGGGGCCTGTCGTTGTGGTTCCGGGAGCCAGGCCAACCCGGGTGTGGGATCTGCTGCACGAGCCTCTGATGCGACGCCTGATGCTGGTCAACTGGTGTCTCTCCTCCTGCTGGGATGTGCACACCTTTGTTGTGCCGGTGATCGGGCATGAGCGGGGTTTCAGCGCCTCGGTCATTGGCTCCATTCTGGGCGCATTTGCCATTGCGGCCGCGCTGGTGCGGGTGGTGATGCCAGTCTTTGCCTCACGTCTGCACGAACATGTTGTCGTGGCTTCAGCCATGGTGCTCAC
>JAABRC010000479.1 GCA_011391115.1 Candidatus Egaibacter danicus
GGACCAGTCGCTCGCTGTACCGGTCAGGAAACCCGCCATGTGCGCGTTTGGCGGTGCCCATCTGGACACCCTTTTTGTGACGTCGATTCGCCCCGATGGCGTCGATTTGTCAGACCAACCCCTGGCTGGTGGCGTGTTTGCGCTGCGCCCTGGCGTTTGCGGACTGCCCGAGCCGCAGTTTTCCCCTGTTCCCGTCAGTCGTTAATTCGTTTGTTTTTTAACCCGGTCAATCAAGGAGACAACCATGACCTTCCGTAGAACCCTTCTCGCCACTGCCGCTCTGGCCACACTGTCGATGGCCCTGCCTTTCGCGGCGCTGGCGCAAACCACTCTCAAGGCGGCCGACGTGCACCCGCCGGGCTACCCGACCGTGGTCGCCACTGAAAACATGGGCAAAAAGCTCGAAGCCGCCACCAATGGCAAGTACAAGATGCAGATGTACCCGGGCAGCGTGCTCGGCGACGAAAAGACCATGATCGAGCAGACGCAGATTGGCGCCATCAACGTGTTGCGCACCTCGCTGGGTCCTGTGGGTGCCGTGGTGCCCGACGTGAACGTGTTCAACATGCCCTTTGTGTTCCGCGACGAGGCGCACATGCGTGCCGTGATTGACGGCCCCATCGGTCAGGAAATTCTGGACAAGATCAGCGCCAGCCCGGCGCGCATGATCGCACTGGCCTGGATGGACGGCGGTTCGCGCAGCCTGTACACCAAAAAACCGGTTCGCACCCCGGCTGATCTCAAGGGCCAAAAGGTGCGCATGATGGGTAACCCTTTGTTTGTGGACACCATGAATGCACTGGGTGGCAATGGTATCGCCATGGGTTACGGCGAGGTCTACAGCGCCTTGCAGACCGGCGTGATTGATGGCGCAGAAAACAACCCGCCCAGCATGCTGACCTCCAACCACTACACCACCGGTGCCAAGTATTACGCTCAGACCAACCACTTGATCATTCCAGAACTGCTGGTGATGTCCAAAGTGACCTGGGACAAGATGACGCCGGCCGAGCAGGCGCTGGCCAAGAAGTTTGGCCGCGAGGCGCAAATGGAACAACGCGTGCTGTGGGACAAGAGCGTGACGGATTCAACCGCCAAGCTCAAGGCGGCTGGCGTTGAGTTCATCATCGTTGACCAAAAGCCGTTTTATGACGCAACAGCACCGGTGCGCGCCAAGTACGGTGCGCCGTACACCGAGCTGATGGGCCGCATCGCCGCTGTCAAGTAAGGCTAAGTCGCGCGCAGGCGAGCCACGGGCTTTGTCTGTGCGCGCGGGTGCTGATCTTTCGAGTTGACTTGGGAGCCACCGCGTGCAAGCCACGCGTGGTTTCCATGCTGGCTCATCGCGTGATTTTTATCGGGTTCTTTCATGAAGCACACACTGCACAACACCCTCGATCTGCTCTACCTCGCCTGCATCTGGATTGCGGGCCTGGCCATAGCGGCGATGAGCCTGATCATTCCCATGGGCGTCTTTGCACGCTACGTGCTGGGCTTCGGGGCGCAGTGGCCCGAGCCGATTGCCATTCTGTTGATGGTGATCTTCACTTTCCTGGGTGCCGCCGCGGCCTACCGCGCGGGCGCCCATATTGCGGTGGCCATGATGACCGACCGCCTGCCCCGACACCTGCAAAAGGCCTGTCGCATTGCTGTCAACTTGCTGATGCTGACGATATGCCTGTTCATGGTCGTGTATGGCACCAAGCTGTGTCTGGAGACCATGAACCAGACCCTGGCAGATTTGCCCTGGCTGCCGGTGGGCCTGACCTATATCCCGGTGCCCCTGGGTGGCTTGTTGACACTCATTTTTGTCCTTGAAAACATGTTTTTTGGTACCCAGTACCAGCGTGCGGTGGTCCGCTTCGACCACCAGGTTGAAGAAGCGGGCGCCTGACCATGGATACCTTCATTTTGCTTGGCAGCTTTGCGCTGCTCATCCTCATCGGCATGCCCGTGGCCTACTCGCTGGGTCTGGCAGCCTTGGTGGGCGCCATCTGGATCGAATTGCCGCTGGAGGCCGTGATGATCCAGATCTCGAACGGCGTCAACAAGTTCTCGTTGCTGGCCATCCCCTTCTTTGTCATGGCCGGGGCCATCATGGCCGAGGGTGGCATGTCGCGTCGCCTGGTCGCGTTTGCCGGTGTGCTGGTCGGGTTTGTGCGCGGCGGGCTGGCCCTGGTCAATATTCTGGCCTCCACCTTTTTCGGCGCCATCTCGGGATCGTCGGTGGCAGACACGGCCTCGATCGGTTCCGTCATGATTCCGGAAATGGTGAAGCGCGGCTACCCGCGCGATTTCGCCACCGCGCTCACCGTCAGCGGCTCGATCCAGGCCACCCTCATTCCACCCAGCCACAACGCGGTGATCTACTCGATGGCGGCCGGCGGCTCGATCTCGATTGCGGCACTGTTCATGGCCGGCGTGCTGCCGGGCCTGTTGCTGGGCCTCACCCTGGCGGCCTACTGCCTGTATATCGCCAAATCGCGCGACTTTCCCAAGGGCGAACCCATGCCAATACGCCAGGCGGTGCGCATCGCGGTGGACGCGTTGTGGGGCCTGGCCACCATGGGCATCATTCTGGGCGGCATCCTGAGCGGTGTCTTCACCGCCACCGAATCAGCCTCCATTGCCGTGATCTGGGCCTTTTTTGTCACCATGTTCATCTACCGTGACTACAAGTGGCGCGACCTGCCCAAGCTGGTGCACCGCACCG
>JAABRC010000480.1 GCA_011391115.1 Candidatus Egaibacter danicus
TGCTGGTACAACGTATGCAGCATCGCGTGGCCGGTGCGGTCAGCTGCGGCACAGGCGCGCTCAACAGCTTTTTCACCGTAATTGGCGGTGTGGCCACCAAACGGGCGCTGGTAGATGGTGCCGTCCGGGTTGCGGTCGAACGGCATGCCCATGTGTTCCAGGTCATAGACCACCTTGGGTGCTTCGCGGCACATGAACTCGATGGCATCCTGATCACCCAGCCAGTCGGAACCCTTGACGGTGTCATAGAAATGGTAGTGCCAGTTGTCGTCGTTCATGTTGCCCAGCGAGGCGCCGATGCCGCCTTGAGCGGCAACGGTATGTGAGCGTGTGGGGAACACTTTGGAGAGAACCGCTACGTTCAGACCGGCACGAGCCAGTTGCAGGGACGCCCGCATGCCGGAGCCGCCAGCGCCGATGATGACAACGTCAAATTTTCTTTTGGATACGGAGTACGACATGTATGAAAGCCTCTGGTGATGTGGTGCTTAAACGCGCCACAAAGCCTGAATGGCCCAACCCGCGCAACCCACGAGCCAGACGATGGTGAAAACCTGCAGGGCCAGGCGCAGCGAGACGGGTTTGATGTAATCCATCCAGATATCGCGCATGCCCACCCACACGTGGTACAGCAGGGCCACGATGACAGAGAAGGTCAACACCTTCATCCACTGCGCCGAAAAGATGCCGGCCCACTTGTCATAGCCGATGGGACCCTTGCTGAAAACGATCTGCGCCAGAACCAGCAGGGTGAAAAGAGCCATCAGCGCTGCGGTGATGCGCTGGCCCAGCCAGTCGCGCAGACCGTAATGCGCGCCGACGACGATGCGTTTGGAGCCGTAGTTGACAGACATGGTGTGCTCTTTCTTCTAATACAGGCCGAACAGCTTGGCGCCCAGAATGAGGGTCAGACCCACACTCACAGCCAGAGTGAATACAGCCGACGATTTGCCAAATTCCTTGCTGACGGCTTCGTGGCTGGTGTCCATCCACAGGTGGCGAAGGCCCGCGATGAAGTGGTGCAGGTAGGCCCAGATCAGCGCCAGTGCCACCAGCTTCCAGATAAAACCGGGCAGACCCAGCATGCCCACATTGAATGCGCCTTTGAACTTGGCAAACGAAATCTCGGAAGAAATCGAGTTGTCAAACATCCAGATGATGAAAGGCATCAGGATGAACATGATGGCGCCGCTGATGCGGTGGAGGATGGAGACAATGCCCGCGATGGGGAGGCGGTATGTGGGGAGGTCTGTGAAGGCGTTGATGTTACGGAACTCAGGCCGCTTCTTCGTTACGCTTGTCGCTAGTTCAGACATACTTGGCTTTCATTGTTATGGAGTAACTACCCGGTAACTGACAAACACGGTTTGCTGCCAAATTCTATTGCAATGCAGCATGGAACGTGGGTTGCGAAACAGCAGATCAACTTTATTTCGGGGAAACGGGCCTGTTCTTGAGATCGGTTTCCTGCACTGACCAACACTTTGCACTTTCTGACTGACATGGGGGTTACTGTTGCCGTTCTGGGTTGGGGATCAGCTCAAGGTGTTGTGGTAATGGTGCGTATCGGTTCGGTAGTAGCCGCGACGCAACTCCATGGGTACGTCTTTGTAGGTGTAAGCGATGCGTTCGACGCTCAGCAAGGGTGTTCCCTGCTTTACTTTCAATAGCTGCTCACGCCCGCCGGTAGCGGGCTCGGCGCGTAATTTCTCTTCAGCGCGAACCATTCGAACATTGAATTCGGTCTCAAACAGTGCGTAGGTCGGACCCTGGTAAGTGGCGAGTCGCTCGGCTGTCAGGCCCTTGAAGGCAGAGGCCGGCAGCCAGATGTCTTCCAGAATCGTGGGTGTCCCGCCAAAACTCAACACCCGGCGGATCTGCAGCACGGTGTCGCCGGTGCGAAGTGCCAGGGCCCGGGCCACTTCGGCGCTGGCGCGAGCGCGCCGACACTCGATGATGTCGCGCTGGGCGGGGCCTTCGCTGCCGGGGGCCCCGCTATCGGGCACGAGCTTCAGGAAACGGAACTGCACCTGCTGCTCGGCATGGGTCGCGACGAACGTCCCCTTGCCCTGCCGACGAACCACCAGGTTTTCAGCGGCCAGTTCATCAATGGCCTTGCGAACGGTTCCCTGGCTGACGCGAAACCGGACTGCCAGCTCCATTTCGCTGGGAATGGCTTCGCCGGGTTTCCATTCGCCAACCCGCAAACTCTGCAGGATCAGCCCTTTGATCTGCTGATACAGCGGGCTGAACGCCGGCGTTTGGGCCATACCTTCCGAGACGCCCGCACCTCCTCCCGCACTGGCGTTTTCGCTGTGGATGAGTAGTGGAGGGCGCATACAGGAACAGGCAAAAATTGGAGTTTCAGCGATGACGCGAAACTGACGTAATCATATCTTATATAAGACATAAGATAAATTGACGACCTAGGGTTTTCCAGAGTAAACTCTGACAACTTTCTGCGGGGCTTTTCATCCTGTTTGACTGCCTCCCAGTACCCGTTTCATCACACTTCCTGGAGTTCCCGCCATGAGCAAAAAACCCGTCCGTGTTGCCGTTACCGGCGCAGCTGGTCAAATCGGTTACGCCATTCTGTTTCGCATTGCCTCGGGCGAAATGCTGGGTAAAGACCAGCCAGTGATTCTGCAGTTGCTGGAAGTTCCGGTTGAGGGTCCGCAAAAGGCGCTCAAGGGCGTGATGATGGAGTTGCAGG
>JAABRC010000481.1 GCA_011391115.1 Candidatus Egaibacter danicus
AAAACTGCTGGCTCGCGGCCCCGGCGCCCTGAGCGACGCGGAGGTGCTCGCGCTGCTGTTGCGCACCGGCATCAAGGGCAAAGGCGTGCTGCAAATGGCCGATGAATTGCTACACCTGAAACGGAACGGCGAGGGCGAAAATGGTTTCGACGGCCTGGCCGGTTTGCTGCAGGCCACGGCCGACGACCTGAAACGCGTCAAGGGCCTGGGCCCCGCCAAACGTGCCGAACTGGTGGCCGTGCTGGAGCTGGCCCGCCGCGCCATGGCCCAGCAACTGAAGGAACGCACCGTGTTCGAGACGCCCGACGCGGTCAAACACTACCTGCAACTGCATCTGGCGGGCAAGCCACATGAAGTCTTCAGCGTGCTGTTTCTGGATGTGCAAAACCGGCTGCTGGCCATGGAAGAGCTGTTCCGTGGCACGCTGACCCAAACCAGCGTGTACCCGAGGGAAATTGTTCTGCGTGCCCTGCACCACCAGGCCGCTGCCGTGGTGCTGGCGCACAACCACCCCAGCGGCTCGGTGCAGCCATCGCGCGCCGATGAAGCGCTTACGCAAACGCTCAGGGCCGCGCTGGCGCTGGTGGATGTGCGCGTGCTGGACCACGTGATTGTGGGTGCGGGTGAGGCGCTGTCGATGGCCGAGCGGGGGTTCATGTGAAGGCTCCGCTGATCAAGGTCAACACGCTGGCAGACCTGAAGCTGGTCAAGCGCGAGATCGAGGAACAGGCCAAGGTGCAGGCTGAGGCCGCTGCACAGCAGGCGGCCCGCCACAAACGCCTGCAGGCCGAAAAAAATCTCTTTATCAATGCTGCTGGAGCCGTCCAGCCCTTGCCGGATATGCGCAAGGCGCTATTGAAAAAGGAGCGACCTGCGGCATTGCCTTTGCAGCAAAAACTGGACGAAGCAGCAGTGCTGCGCGAAGCCATCAGCGATGAATTTGACGTCAGCACGCTGCTCGACACCGACGACCACCTGAGTTTTCGCCGCCCCGGCGTCGGCCCGGACGTTACGCGCAAGCTGCGCAAGGGCGAGTGGAGCATTCAGCGCCAGCTGGACTTGCACGGCCTGCGCAGCGACGATGCACGTGAAGCCCTGGGCGCTTTCATCCGGGAAGCGCACAAGCAGGGCATTCGCTGCCTGCGCGTCGTGCACGGCAAGGGGCTGGGCTCGCCCGGCAAGGCGCCCGTGCTGAAGAACAAGGTGCACAGCTGGCTGGTACAAAAAAACGAGGTGCTGGCTTTTGTGCAGGCCAAACCAGCTGATGGTGGGGCCGGCGCGCTGGTGGTGTTGCTGACACCCGGACAGCCTGCGAAATAGCCGGAAAACAGGTTTTTTTGAAAACGAGGGGCTTGACGATCGGTTCGGAATTTGCATAATTTACCAAAAGGTTAATTAACCAATTGGTAAATCTCAACTTCATGACCTCCACCGTCTCTGCCGACCCCCTGAGCGCCACCTTTGCGGCGCTGGCCGACCCGACCCGCCGCGCCATTCTGGCGCGTCTCGCGTCGGGCGAAACCTCCGTGACAGAGCTGGCCGGGCCGTTCGAGATGAGCCTGCCCGCCGTCACCAAACACCTCAAGGTGCTGGAGCGCGCGGGCCTGATTACCCGCAGCCGCGAGGCGCAGTGGCGCCCCTGTCGCCTGCAGGCTGCCCCGCTGCGCGACGCCACGGACTGGATGGCTCAATACCGCCAGTTCTGGGAGGCGCGGCTGGACCGGCTGGAAGACTACCTCCAGCAACTTCAAACGCAACAGCTTCAATCACAGGAGAAAAAAAGTGACCACAACCTCTAACGCCCCTGACACCCCAAACGCCGTTGACACCACCCCCTTCGTCCTCACCCGCACCGTGAACGCACCGCGCGATCTGGTGTGGCGGGCATTCACCGAGCGTGAGTCTCTGGCGCAGTGGTTGAGCCCCACCGGCATGACCGTGCTGCCCGAGGGCAAGCTGGACCTGCGCCCCGGCGGCCTGTACCACTACGGTTTGCGCGCCGCCAATGGTTTCGAGCTGTGGGCCAAGTGGACGTTCCGCGAGGTCACCGCGCCCGAGCGGCTGGTTTATATCCTGTCGTTTTCCGACCCACAGGGCGGCAACACGCGCCACCCCATGGCACCCGACTGGCCGATGGAAATGATGTCCACCATCACGCTGACCGGGCAGGGCGACAAGACGCTCATCACGCTGCAAACGCAGGCCATCAACGCCACGGCTTCCGAACAAAGCGCCTTCAACGACGGCAAGCCTGGCATGACCCAGGGCTGGGGCGGTACCTTTGACCAGCTGGATACGTTCCTGGCTGATGTGGAAGAACGGTCCATCGTCACCGAGCGTGTGCTGGACTTCCCGCGCGAGCAGGTGTTTGCCGCCTGGACGCAGCCGGAACTGCTGGCCAGCTGGTGGGGGCCTAAAGGTTTTACCAACACCTTTGAGGAATTCGACCTGCGGCCCGGTGGACACTGGCGTTTCACCATGCATGGCCCTGATGGCACGGGCTACCCGAACCTCAGTATCTTTTCAGACATCGTGCCGCCCCGAAGGATTGTTTTTGACCACGTTTCAGGCCATCATTTCGAAGTGGACGCAGTCTTCACCGAACAGGCGGGTGGCAAGACCCGGCTCACGTGGCGCATGCACTTTGATTCGGCGGAAGAGTGCGCCAAAGTGAGGGCGTTTGTGACAAACGCCAATGAGGAAAATATGGAC
>JAABRC010000482.1 GCA_011391115.1 Candidatus Egaibacter danicus
CTGCCAAGCTGCTGGTAGGGCGTTAGCCGCTGACCAAACGAAACCGTCTCATACGCGCCTTTGTAAGGCTGATTCAGGGTCAGGCTGCCAGCACCTGCACAGAATGCGAAGGTGGTCAAGGGCGCGACATAGGTGATCTGGTTGGGAAACTTGCGAATCACTTTCTGGGCCTGATTCACCAAAAAGTCAATGCCCCCGGCCAGTTGCATAGAGCCTGTTGCAGTCACCACCGTCATGATGATCAGCATGGCCGACACCGGCACCGAGCCTGGCGCGGTTTGGAAAATCAGCACAAACAGAAAAACACCCACAGCGCCGAACAAGCCAATGGCCAACCCCTTGAAATGCACGCCCACGGCAATCAGGCCAAGGACCATCAGGGCCTGTAAAAGAATGATTCCGATTTCCATGTGTCAACTTCTTTCATGCATTGAGTCGAAATTCATTACTGTTTACGTTGGTCACTATTCGACCGAGCAATGATCGCGCGAAAGAATGCTGAACACTTGGAGATGCGCCCAATTTGGGCGAGGTTGGGTTTTTCCTCGCACTTGGGCGACAACAATATGGAATCAGATGGGTGAAATGCGTTCAACAAAGATTTATCCCCAATTCAATGAAAGTTCTTGACATGTTCTTAAGGGACTCGCATGACCCGAATTCGGAACCGGGTTGCATCGGACGTGCGCCATGAAGGCCTCTGGACCTGGCCGCCGTGGATGGCACTGGTTGTCGCTGCTAATATGGTTAGTCTGCTTTCCCTTACTGGCTGCGATGCCAGAGCCCAACACCCAGCCTGCGCCCGAGTCAGCGCAAGAAGGGCGCGTTCGTGTCTTCAATCGCGATGTGGTGACCTTTCGCGCGACGGTGTTCGGCATCTCTGCTGAGGACCGCGCACTACGGGTGAAATTGCGCATTGAAGAGCAAATTCAGCGGGCGGGCCCCCTTAAGGTCAGCATCAAGGCAGAGCCGCCCGGCCACTTGGTTCAGATTGATGGTGCCACTGCCTTCTTGATTACGCAAGGTGACCTTAACCCGCTTACCGATGAGACCCTGCCTGTCGTGGCAACCCGTGCGGCACAAGTACTTGAAAAAGTCATTGAAGAAAACCAGGAGATCCGCGATCTGCGCACCATGTTGCTGTCAGCCGCCGCGGCGGTCGGGGCAACGTTGGCGGCCTGGGGCATCTGGTGGCTCATCAAAAAAGGCCTGCTGCAATTGCTGGCACGTCTGAACGCATGGAGCCTCCAGAGCCCGCGCAGCTACAAGGTGGCCGGGATTGAGGTGCTGCAGACACGGCGCCTGGAAGACTGGCTGCGCAAGCTGATTGCGGTGTTGCGCGCGCTGCTGCTGTTTATTCTGTTGTACCAGTGGCTCAGCTTCATGCTGGCGATCTTTCCTTTCACGCGCGCCTGGGGTGAACGCCTGCAAGGGTTTTTATGGGGTGTGGTGTCCCAGTTGGCACTGGCAATGGCGAATGCACTGCCCAGCCTGTTTGTGGCTGTGCTGATTTTTGTTTTGGCGTATTGGGCCACCAAAGCGCTGGATGGTCTGTTTGGCCGCATACGCGATGGCCATCTGCAGGTGGAATGGCTCTCAGCTGACGTGGCCGAGCCCACACGAAAGATTGGCAAAGCGGTCGCCTGGCTGTTCGCACTCGCCATGGCTTACCCGTATATTCCCGGTTCGGAAACACGGGCATTTCAGGGTTTGTCGGTGCTGGCAGGTTTGATGCTGTCGTTTGGGGCATCGAACATCGTGGGGCAAGGTGCCAGTGGCCTGATACTTATCTACGGCCGGATATTTCGACCTGGAGAATTTGTGCGGATTGGCGAGTTTGAGGGCACAGTGATTGAACTTGGCATGTTCGCCACGCGCGTGCGCACCGGCCTGGGCGAGGAACTGACCATTGCCAACTCGGTGGTGCTGGCCAGCACCACCAAAAACTACTCCCGCGCCGTCAAGGGGGATGGCTTCATTCTCGACACTCAGGTCACCATTGGGTATGACACCCCTTGGCGCCAGGTGCATGCACTGCTCGAAGAAGCGGCACGGCGTACTGGCGGTATTCTGGCTGACCCAGCACCGCAAGTATTTCAAATTGCGCTAGGCGACTGGTATCCGCAATACCGATTGGTTTGCCAGGCGATTCCTTCCGCCCCAGGCCCCCGGGCAGCGATCATGAGTGCCCTGCACGCCAATATTCAGGATGTTTTTAATGAGCATGACGTACAGATCATGTCACCTCAGTACATCGCAGATCCAGCGTCGCCAAAGGTGGTGCCGCCTGACCAGTGGTTCCGAACACCGGCCCGTCAACCTAAACATCCGGCCTAAAACTTCGAAGTTCAATATCAAAAATAGTTATGTGAGCGGGGCAAACTTTTGGAGCGTCGCAGTGACTTTTTCGATCAGTCTGTCAGAGGTTCAATGGCCGGTTTCCGGCTGGCACTTCGGTGGTCTGACGGTCCGCTAACGGCACGTTGCCAAATGTTATGAATAACATCTGACTGGAGTCGAACTGGACAACCGGAAAGATGCCTGTCGCGAGCGACAGCAACGGGTCCAAAGCGATCATAAGAAAATGAGTCAATGTCACGCCAGCATTGGGCTTCAAGGGAATGCTGGGCCAACAGCGTAGTAAATCCCGTTGCCTGAAAAAAAGCCGCCTCAATAGGCGGCTTTTGCGTCAACCAAAGAAGCTTACT
>JAABRC010000048.1 GCA_011391115.1 Candidatus Egaibacter danicus
GATTCATCGTTACCTGTTGGATGAATTGACGTTGACAAATCTCCCTGTGCCATCTGATCTGCAACCTGCACGGCATGGTTCATGGGTTGTACCAGGCGACGGGTCAGCCACAATGCTGCGAGTACCATGACCACGGTTGCTAGGCTCAGCGCTGCAATGACCTGCACCCTGGCGCTTCTGACATTGCCTTGCGTGATTGCATTCTGTGCAATGCCCTCTTTCTCGATGGCGTCAGACTGATCACCCATCTGTTTCTCCAGATCAGAGAATGTTTTCTGAAAGTCCGGCACAGCCGCCTGTGCCGAAGCGGCGTCCTTCAATGCCAATTTTTGTACATTGGCAGCTGATTCCGTGTATTTTTTGACCAGTGGGAGGGTGTTGCTCACGACGGCCTTGACTTCAGCCGAGAGTGGCAGAGCCCCAAGATCTCCCAGAGCCTTGTCGAATTTCGCCGTGTGCTCCTTCAGGCCCTCTTGCGCTTCCTTGAGTTGAGCGTCATCTTTACTGACCGCACCGAACAAGGCCAACAGTACATCGCCGCGCACGGCATCGTGCATCATGTCTGCCTCCTGGCTGCTCTGAAGAGCCAGACTCATGGTGACGGTCTCGTCAAGGGAGCCTGCCAGCTTGTTGGAGCTGAGAAGGCCGATGCCGCCAACCAGGGCTGCAGCCAGCGCGCCACCCAGGCCCAAAGCGAGAATCTGGTTGCGAAGTTTCACGGTAATACCTCAAGTAAATTGTCCGTAGATTTTCGGACTGCCCTGCCGGGCTTTAAGCAGGGAAAAAGATCAGAAGAACCGTGCTATTCACCGCCTGACCCGGCCGTCACGAAGTCAATGCGCAGGCCGTACCGACGGAAGATCCATGGGAATGGTGGCAAACAGCGACTCGCGCACTTCACCGCGGGATGGCGTGTGGCTACGCCCGGCCGCGTGGCCCACGTGGGTGAGATCGGCTTGCGGCGCCGGGCGGCCCAACAGGAAGCCCTGAAATTCATTGCAACCGAGCTCCTGCAGGGCGAGCATCTGGGTTCGGGTTTCAACCCCTTCAGCGTTGACATGCATGTTGAGTGAGTGCGCCAGGGTGATGATGGAGCGGACGATCACGGCGACCTTGGGATCGTTTGTCAGATTCCTGGTGAACACCTGATCAATCTTGAGCTTGTCGAACGGGAAGCGCCATAGGTAGGCGAGGCTCGAATACCCAGTGCCAAAGTCATCCATGGCAATTGACACCCCCAATGCCGCCAGTTGACGCAGTGTCTCCATGATTTGATCTGAATTGGTCATCAGAAGAGATTCTGTGATCTCCAGCCCCAGCCGTTGCGCGGGAAGCCCACTATCCTGGAGCGACCGCGCAACCTGTTTGACCAATTTTCCGCCAGCAAACTGATTGGCAGACAGATTGACGGCCACGGTGAGGGTGTGCGGCCAGCTTTGGGCATCTTTGCAGGCCTTGCGCAACACCCACAAACCAATGTCGTCTATCAGCCCCGTTTCTTCGGCTAACGGAATGAATTCGCCGGGCGACACCATGCCGCGTGTGGGGTGCTTCCATCGAACCAGGGCCTCGTAACCCACCAGCAGGTCGCCATCGTTGCCGTACTGGGGCTGGTAGTAGACCATCAGCTGGTCTGAGGAAATAGCCTGTCGCAGGTCACGTGTGAGTTCGCGCTTGGCCTGCATCTGACGATCCAGCAGGTCGTCATAAAAAGCAAACGTGCCCCGCCCCACGGCCTTGGCGCGATACAGCGCCTGATCGGCCTTGCTCATCAGGTCGTCCGCGTCCGCTCCATCGGACCCGTTCAACACGATGCCGATACTTCCGCCGCACCGTACCTGATGGCCAGACAACTCGATGGGAACCGCCAGAGCCTCCCCGATCCGCTTGGCAAAAGGCGAAACCGAAGCTTGTGTCGCCTGCCCAATCAACAGGATGGCGAATTCGTCGCCACCCAGGCGGGCAACCCTGTCGCCTTCCCGCAGGCAAGCTTTCAGCCGCTGGGCGGTGAGTCGCAGGACCTCGTCGCCCAGAGTGTGACCCAACGAATCGTTCACCTCCTTGAAGTGATCCAGATCGATGCGCAACAGTGAAAAAACAGCTCCCCGATGGGACTTGCGCTGGACGGCCTGACCGAGTGCTTCATTGAAACTGGCCCGGTTCATGGTGCCACTGAGCACATCATGGTGCGCGAGATAGCGTATCTTTTCCTCGGCCTTGCGCTGCTTGCGCAAGCGAACCACATACTGCCAGGTGGCCACGGAGCCAATCAACGACAACAGGATCGCCACGACGGCGGCAATACGGGTGAGGCCTTCTTCAGCATTGGCAGCCCGCTGGGTTTGATCTACATGGACTTCGACCACGCCCAATACCTTTCCCTCAAAGAGCACGGGCAGATAGACCTCACCATAGACCGTTGGCCCACCTGACCAGGGCTCTCGCTGAAGGGCGACATAACGTGTGCCACCCAGAACCTGTTTGCGGATGCCTGCCTTGCTGCCATCTGCGGCCCGGTCACCGATGCCGTTCTTGAAGCTGTCGTAGGAAGGGATATCCGGTTTCTCCAGGTCGTCCGACATCAGGAGCAAACGGCCGCTTGGGTCGAACAGCCGGAAGTCAAACACGTCGTTGACCCTGCGCAGGTGCATCAGGCGCTCTCGTGCAACTGGCGTGAGTTGACCCGTGGAAAAAATGGAGTCGAGGCTGGGTACGGTCTGGCTGAACAGCTGTGACCAGCGGATGGCAGACTGCTCGGCGTCCTGCTTCAGTTGGCGGCTCGATTCCTGTCGCGATATCCCGCCCATCACGACTAGGGTCAGGACAAAAACGGCGATCCAGATCAGGGCCGATTTCCAGTCAGCTTTCCTCATGACGAAGTCGGCGCCTCGTCGCGAATGTTGTTCATGTCTTGCAATCAGGGTTTCGCTTGTAGGAATTTTCGGCATCTGGCGTGCAAACTTAAGCCGGAAAAACGGGGTTTTCCGGCAGTCTTTTGTCTTTGCTACACTGTTGCCATGTTCATTCACCGCACGATCATCACGGGGTTTAGCGACCGGGGAGCCTGGCCCTGGCGTCAGCCATCCGTCGTGTGCCGTTGATTTGCACCAGTTGACTAACCGTCACTGAGTGCTTCGCGCCCCCCAATCCGGGGCATTGAATTGAATGAACGCCCTGCAGCAGCGGGGTGAGCGAGTGGAGGCTCTTACCTTGATTACCGAACTTGAATTCAAAAGCCTGAGTGCGCAGGGCTTTAACCGCATTCCGCTGATGGCGGAAGCCTTTGCGGACCTGGAAACGCCCTTGTCCCTGTACCTGAAGCTGGCGTTTTCCAAAGACGGCGGTAAATACAGCTTTTTGCTGGAGTCTGTGGTTGGCGGCGAGCGGTTTGGCCGCTACAGCTTTATTGGTCTTCCGGCCAGAACCCTGGTGCGATCCAGCGGCTTTGGTGCCGATGCAATAACCGAAGTCGTCAAAGACGGCAAAGTGGTGGAGACATCACACCAGAATCCGCTGGATTTCATTGCTGACTATCAAAAGCGCTTCAAGGTTGCGCTGAGACCAGGCCTGCCGCGATTTTGTGGTGGCCTGGCCGGATATTTTGGTTATGACACGGTGCGCTACATCGAAAAGAAGCTGGAGCAAACCTGCCCACCCGACACGCTGGGCTGCCCGGACATCCTGCTGTTGCAGTGTGAAGAGCTGGCGGTGATCGACAACCTGTCGGGTAAGCTTTACCTCATCGTCTATGCCGACCCTGGTCAGCCCGAGGCCTATGCGAACGCCAAAAAGCGCCTGCGGGATCTGCGGGAGCAGCTCAAGTACTCGGTGAGTGCGCCTGTCGTCAAGCCCACACAAACCTACCCGGCCGAGCGTGACTTTGCCAAGGCAGACTACATCGCGGCCGTGGAGCGCGCCAAGGAGATGATTGCTGGCGGTGACTTCATGCAGGTGCAGGTGGGGCAGCGCATCAAGAAGCGCTATACCGAGTCGCCGCTGTCGCTCTACCGGGCGCTGCGTTCGCTGAACCCCAGCCCCTACATGTATTACTACCATTTTGGTGACTTTCATGTGGTAGGTGCATCGCCCGAGATTCTGGTTCGCCAGGAAATGATTCAGGCGGACGGGCAGACGGAGCAAAAAATCACCATTCGCCCGCTGGCGGGCACCAGACCGCGCGGTGCGACACCGGAGAAAGACAAGGCGGCCGAGGCGGAGCTGATCAACGACCCCAAAGAGCGGGCCGAACATGTGATGTTGATTGACCTGGCGCGCAATGACATTGGACGCATTGCCAAGATCGGTACAGTGAAGGTGACCGAAGCCTTTGCGGTTGAGCGATACAGCCATGTGATGCATATCGTGAGCAATGTTGAGGGTGCGTTGCTCGATGGCATGACCAGTATGGACGTTCTGAAAGCCACCTTCCCGGCCGGCACGCTGACCGGCGCGCCGAAGGTACATGCGATGGAAGTGATTGACCAGTTGGAGCCCACCAAGCGTGGTTTGTACGGTGGCGCTTGCGGTTACCTGAGCTTTGCGGGTGACATGGACGTGGCGATTGCCATTCGCACCGGCATCATCAAGGATCAGACGCTGTACGTGCAGGCGGCGGCCGGTGTGGTGGCCGACTCCGTGCCCGAGCTGGAGTGGAGAGAGACGGAGGCCAAGGCGCGGGCCTTGTTGCGGGCATCCGAACTGGTTGAAGAAGGGCTGGAGTGAACGCCATGGCAAATCCATCCAACTCAAAAATCCGGTTGTTGATGATCGACAACTACGACAGCTTCACCTACAACATCGTCCAGTATTTTGGCGAGCTGGGCGCGGAAGTTGAAGTGTTCCGCAACGACGAAATCACCGTGGAAGGCATTGCCGCACGCCAGCCGGACCGGCTGGTGGTGTCGCCCGGGCCGTGTTCACCGGCCGAGGCGGGTATTTCGGTTGCGGCCATTCAGCACTTCATGGGCAAGCTGCCGATTTTGGGCGTGTGCCTGGGGCATCAGGCCATTGGCGCGGCGCTGGGTGGCAAGATCGTTCGCGCGCAGCAGCTGATGCACGGTAAAACCAGCGTCATCACCACCACGCAGGAGGGCGTTTTTGCGGGCTTGCCCAGGCAATTCACCGTGAACCGGTACCATTCACTGGCGATTGAGCGCGCCAGCTGCCCGGCGGAGCTGGCCGTAACCGCGTGGACTGACGATGGTGAAATCATGGGGGTGCGTCACAAGTCCCTGCCGCAAAGCGCACGGATGGAAGGTGTGCAGTTTCACCCCGAGTCGATTCTGACCGAGCACGGGCATGCCATACTGAAAAATTTCCTGCAGTAGTTGCTATATATTTAATAGCTGGTTACGCATATTTCTAGAGGGTTAGAGGCCAAAATGACCACTATTGTTGACCTGCGCAGTGATACCGTCACCCACCCCACGCCCGCCATGTGGGAGGCGATGATGACGGCGCCGCTGGGCGACGATGTGTTTGGCGGCGACCCCAGTGTCAACGCCCTGCAGGACAAGCTGGCCGCCATGCTGGGCTTTCAAGACGCGCTGTTTGTGCCTACCGGCACGCAGAGCAACTTTTGTGGCATCCTGAGCCATTGCCAGCGGGGCGATGAGTACATCGTGGGCCAGTTCGCCCACTGCTACCGCTGGGAAGGCGGTGGCGCCGCCGTGTTTGGCAGCGTGCAGCCGCAGCCGCTGGAGCATCAACCGGACGGTACGCTGTTGCTCTCAGACATAGCAGCTGCCATCAAACCCGACGATGCGCATTTCGCCCGCACCCGATTGCTGGCGCTGGAAAATACGCTGGGCGGCAAGCTGTTGCCGTTCGATTATGTGCAGCAAGCGACACAGCTGGCATTGGATAAAGGGTTGATGCGACACCTGGATGGAGCCCGACTGTTCAATGCGGCAGTGGCCCAGGCCTCGCAGGCTTCAGGAAAAAAACTGGCCCCAACTGCGCAAGCCGCGATTGCCGAGGCACGACGCATTGCCCAATGTTTTGACAGCGTTTCCGTGTGTCTGAGCAAAGGTCTGGGTGCACCGGTGGGCTCAGTCTTGTGCGGCAGCCGTGAATTCATCGCCCGCGCGCATCGCATCCGCAAAATGGCCGGTGGCGGCATGCGTCAGGCTGGCGTGCTGGCGGCTGCCGGAACCTACGCGCTCGACCATCACGTGGCGCGGCTGGCCGATGACCACGCACTGGCGCAGCGGCTGGCCAGCGGGTTGCAGGGCGTTGAAGGCCTGCAGGTGGAGCAGCCTCACACCAACATCGTGTTTGTTGATCTGGTGGGTTCCGCCAAGGCGCGCTCGGCCGATTTGATGCCGTACCTGAAAGCGCATGGCATTCTGGCCACCGGCTTGTACCGTCTGCGTTTTGTGACGCATCTGGATGTGGATGCAGCCGGGGTGGACCGGGCCATCACCGTCATCCGCGAATATTTCTCGGCCTGACGACCCAACTTTCTCAAGGAGCGAACCCATGTTCAGCGGGATTGACCACATTGGCTTGTTCATTGCAACGGGCCTGCTGCTGAACCTGACGCCCGGGCCGGACGTGCTCTACATCATCACCAGTGGTGTCAAGGCGGGCTGGCGCGCGGGGGCCGTGGCCGCGCTGGGCATCACGGCAGGTTGTTTTGTGCACATCGCGGCAGCAGCGTTGGGGGTAAGTGCGCTGGTCGCGGCGTCTGCCACGGCCTTCTCGGTACTGAAATGGCTGGGTGCCGCATACCTGGTGTATGTGGGCTGGTCGATGCTGGGTATCCGGCGGAAGTGGTCGGGTCGTCCTGAATCTGAGAATGGGTCTGAATTTGCTACTAATTCAATAGCTGTTGACGCAATATCGACGGGGGCTGGAGGCCAAAATAACCTTCGAAAAGTATTCATGAAAGGCTTCTGGACCAATGTGCTGAACCCGAAGGTCGCGCTGTTCTTTCTGGCTTTCCTGCCGCAATTCATTTCACCCGCAGCAGAGCACAAAACCATCACGTTCCTCGTGCTGGGCCTGCTGTTCAACTTCAACGGCCTGTGGATCAACTTCGGCTACGCGGCGCTGGGCGCTTTCATCTCGCAGCGCCTGGCTGCCATGCAGCGCGGCATGCAATGGCTGGAGCGTGTCGCCGGCGTCCTGTTCATCGGTTTCGGGCTGAAACTGGCCCTGTCTGACAATCCTGCCCATTAAAAGAATCTTTCTGGAGACACTTCATCATGCCCAACACCAACAAGATCAGCCCTCAGGAAGCCTTGCTTCGCACCATCGAGCACCGCGAGATTTTCCACGACGAGATGCTGCATATCGTGCGGCTCATCATGAGCGGCGAGTTGTCGCCCGTGATGATGGCCGCGTTGATCACCGGCTTGCGCGTCAAGAAGGAAACCATTGGCGAAATCACCGCCGCGGCGCAGGTGATGCGCGAGTTTTCCACCAAGGTGCATGTGGCGGACAAGACGCACCTGGTGGACATTGTGGGCACGGGTGGCGATGGCTCACACACCTTCAATATTTCGACCTGTTCGATGTTCGTGGCCGCGGCGGCGGGTGCCAAGGTCAGCAAACACGGCGGGCGCAGCGTCAGCAGCAAAAGTGGCAGTGCGGATGTGATGGAGTCGCTGGGCGTCAACATCAACCTGTCACCCGAGCGGATTGCCCAATGCATTGCCGACGTGGGTGTGGGGTTCATGTTTGCGCCCAACCACCACCCGGCCATGAAAAACGTGGCGCCAGTGCGCAAGGAACTGGGCATCAAGACCATTTTCAACCTGCTGGGGCCGCTGACCAACCCGGCCAGTGCACCGAACATCTTGATGGGCGTGTTTCACCCTGATCTGGTGGGCATTCAGGTGCGGGCGCTACAGCGCCTGGGTGCTGAACATGCTGTGGTGGTGTATGGCAAGGATGGTATGGACGAAGTGAGCCTGGGCGCGGCCACGCTGGTGGGTGAACTGAAAAACGGTGAGATCACCGAGTTTGAGATTCACCCCGAAGACTTTGGCATGGTGGTGGCTAGCAACCGTGCGTTGAAAGTGGAAACACCTGAGCAATCCAAAGCCATGCTGCTGGGTGTGCTGGACAATACACCCGGTGCCGCCAAAGATATTGTGGTGCTCAATGCGGGTGTGGCGCTGTATGCGGCCAATGTGACGGACACGATGAAAGCTGGTGTGGATAAAGCGCGGGCAGCTATTGAATCAGGAGCGGCCAAGGCGAAACTGGCGCAGCTGGTGGCTGCATCCCAGGCTACTGCGTAATCAGGCCCGAACCACTGCGCCAGCCCGTGAATCCAGACCGATGTAAACCGGTTCATTGGGCATCAAATTACGGTCCACGTCCGAGTCGATGATCAGCATGTCGCCGAACTCGGTTTGTACGTTGTGCTCCAGGTGGGTTCCCAGATAAGCGGTCTTGAGCAGTGTGCCTTTGATGGACGACGTTGAGGGTGCATCACGGTGCAAGGTCAGGCGCTGGGGCCGTACTGCAAACAGCGCGGGGCCACTGACGTTGCTGGCGTGCAGGGGCAAGCGCAAACTGCCTGCGACAAATACCTGGCCAGTGCCGTCCTGCACCACTTCACCCGTGATCAGGTTGGCGTCACCAATGAAGTCTGCCAGAAAGCGGTCGGCGGGGCGCTCATACAGTTCGCGCGGTGTGCCAATCTGCGCGATACGGGCATTGGACATCACGATCACACGGTCTGACACGGCCAGTGCTTCTGACTGATCGTGGGTCACATACACCACGGTCAAGCCCAGCGACTGCTGCAGGCCTCGAATATCGTCGCGTACCTTGCGTCGCAGTTTGGCGTCCAGGTTGGACAAGGGCTCGTCAAACAACAGCACCTGTGGCTCCAGCACCAGGGCCCGTGCGACAGCTACGCGTTGTTGCTGCCCACCAGACAGCTCGGACGGCAGTCGCAGCTCCAGCCCCGCCAGGCCCACCAGCTCCAGCTTGGCTTTCGCCTGTTCATGGGCTGGCGCTTTTCGCATACCGCCCGCCTGCAGGCCATACGCGACGTTGTCAATCACATTCAGGTGCGGAAACAGCGCGTAAGACTGGAACACCATGCTCACGTCACGCTCAGACGCAGCCAGACGTGTCACGTCTTTGCCACCGATTAGCACGCGACCGCTGGACGCTGAATCCAGCCCGGCAATCATGCGCAGAGTTGTGGTTTTGCCACAGCCGGATGGCCCCAGCAACGTGACCAGAGTCCCGGCTTCCACAGTGAAGCTCACCGAATCAACAGCGGTGAAGTTGCCAAATACCTTGCTGACGTTTTCGAACACCACATTGGCTGCATTTGCCGATTTCGCTGCCATTAAT
>JAABRC010000483.1 GCA_011391115.1 Candidatus Egaibacter danicus
ACCACTCAGCCCCCGCCTGCGCGGTGACGGTTTTGAGCTGCTCGATGGCCGCCGGGCGGTATACGTCGCCTGACACGGTGAGCACTTTTTTCTTGCGCTTGTCGATCAGGTGTTTGGCCAGCTTGGCTGTGGTGGTGGTTTTACCGGCGCCCTGCAAGCCAGCCATCAGGATGACGGCCGGGGGTTGGGCTGCCAGATTGATGTCGCTCACGCCCTCGCCCATGGTGGCGGCGAGTTCCCGGTTGACGATGCTCACCAGCACCTGGCCGGGTTGCAGCGAGCCCAACACCTCGGCGCCCAGGGCTTTTTCCTTGACGCGGGCGACAAAGTCGCGCACCACCGGCAGGGCCACGTCGGCTTCCAGCAGGGCCATGCGCACTTCGCGCAGCATGTCGGCCACGTTGGATTCGGTGATGCGGGCCTGCCCGCGGATTTCCTTGACGAGGCGGCTGAGTTTGTCGGTTAGGGCTGAGGCCATGGAAGAAAGACCCGCTGGGGGAACCAAAGTTGGGTGCCAGTGAAAATTGGCAGTGTGCAAAACGCTAAACTGTACCCATGATTCTAGCCAGTGCCACCTCTCTCAGCATGCCTTTGGCCATCGTCGCGGCGCTTGCCTATCTGGTACCTGCGCTGGGGTCGTCGCAGCTGAGCTCAACCGTTGCCCGCGGCGCATTCCTGCTGGCATGGCTGCTTCATGCCCTTGTGCTGGCCTTTGGCCTCCTGGCAGGGGAACCACGTTTTGGATTTGGGCCTGCCCTGTCGGTCACGGCCTGGCTGGTTGCGGCGGTGTACATGATCGAGAGCCGCGTATTTCCCCAGCTTCAAACCCGTTGGGCCTTGTGCGCGCTGGGCTCCGCCGCCGTACTGCTGGCGCTGTTCTTTCCGGGCAGTGCGCTGCACCCGACCGCTTCGCCCTGGCTGCCGCTGCACTGGGCGCTGGGAATTGCCTCCTACGGATTGTTCGGCGCGGCCGTGGCACATGCCTGGTTCATGACGCGAACCGAAGACCGCATTCGCCTCGCCGCCGACTCCCACAGCGGCATGCCGCTATTGACCATAGAGCGCCTGATGTTCCGCTTTGTCGCGGGAGGCTTCATCCTGCTGTCGGCCTCCCTGCTGGTGGCAATCCTGTTTGGTGATTCGCTTTATGGATCACAGGCGGGATGGAAATGGAATCACAAAACCATTTTTTCTGTCCTGTCGTGGTTGACGTTCGCCGTGCTGCTGATCGGGCGGTCGCAATGGGGCTGGCGGGGCCGGCGCGCGGTTAGCGTGCTGTACATCGGTTCGGGGTTGCTGCTGCTGGCTTACGTTGGCTCGCGCTTTGTACTTGAAGTCGTTCTGGGCCGCGCAACATGAAATACCTGCTCGTACTGGTTGTTGTGTTGATCGGAATTGGCGTTTGGCGGTCCAATCGCCTGCCCCGGCAGGAAGGAAAAAGCGCACGCCCTGAGCCTGGTTCGCCGCAAGACATGATTGAATGCCAGCTGTGTTCGCTGCATGTTCCAAGGGCGGATGCGGTTGAAGGCAGGCTCGGCCTGTACTGCGGGAACGACCACCGTCACCGCGCAGAGGACTGAATGGCCCGGCAAGCAGAAGGCCACTCCTGGTTTGGCCCCTCGATACTGGATTCGGGAACAGCGGAACGTGTAGAGCGGCCCAACGAAATGGAGCGGCTGTGGCGTGGCTGCATGACGGCCAGGGTTGCCATTGCCGTGGTTTTGTTGCTGCTGCAGTTTGTTGTTCTGGCATTGGGGCCGTCTCACGACACCTCACTGATCCTGATCTGCGTCGCCTACCTGGCAGCGACACTGGCCGTGCGTGTCCTCTTCAAGCGGCATCAGCTGGGACAGACTTTGGGCCGGCGCTGGCTCGCGATCATTGGCGTGGACCTTTGCGTTTTCGCTATCCTGCAATTCATGCAGGGCGCCACTGTCAATTACGCCCCGCTCTTTGGCCTGCCGGTTCTGGTGGCCGCAGTCCTGGGCTCCATGTTGCTGGCCCTGGGAACGGCCGCCAGCGTGACGCTGATTTTGCTGGGCCATGCTGCGTGGCTGGCCTTTCATGCGGCGGGTGACGTTGCAGGTCTGTGGGCTCAAGCCGCCCTGACAGGCGCTGGGGGCTTCGCCATTGCGCTGCTGGCAAACCAGATTTCCACCCGGCTGGCCAATGAGGAGTTACGCTCCCGACGCAGTCAGCTGGCAGCACGGGTGCAACGGCAGGTAAATGAGCTGGTGATTGAAACGCTGACAGATGGCGTTCTGGTGGTTGACCCCAAAGGGCTGGTTCGCTCGGCCAATCCGGCGGCCCGCTACCTGCTTGGCTCGGAACGAGCGTTGACAGCCTCGTCCTTTGAGCTGACCGCTGAACCGGGCTGGCGTCCACTGGTCGAGATGATGCGGATGAGCTTTGCACGCAAGGCGCCACAACAGGCCGACGTGAGCATCCGGCACGCCGGTCAGGGACAGCGGCGCATTTTGGCCCGCACCCGGCTGACTCCGGCGATGGGCAGCAACGCGGAAAGCCTGTGCGTGATTTTTTTGCAGGATCAGCGGGAAACGGAAGCCAGGGCGCGAACTGAAAAGCTGGCCAGCATGGGTCGCATGTCGGCCGCTGTGGCGCACGAAATCCGTAACCCGCTCGCTGCCATCGTTCAGGCCAATGCCTTGCTGGAAGAGGATATTTCCGACCCCAGACAACAG
>JAABRC010000484.1 GCA_011391115.1 Candidatus Egaibacter danicus
CGGATCTTCTGCTGCAACTGGATGATTCCGTACAAAAGTGCTTCAGCTGTTGGCGGGCAACCGGGAACATACACATCCACAGGAACGATACGGTCGCATCCACGCACAACGGAATAGCTGTAGTGGTAATACCCGCCGCCATTCGCACATGAACCCATGCTGATAACCCAGCGCGGCTCAGACATCTGGTCGTACACCTTGCGCAACGCAGGCGCCATCTTGTTGCACAACGTACCCGCAACAATCATGAGATCGGACTGCCTTGGGCTGGCGCGAAACACCTCAGCGCCAAAGCGGCTGATGTCATATCGTGCTGCCGCTGCATGCATCATTTCAACGGCGCAGCAAGCCAAACCGAAGGTCATCGGCCAGACTGATCCTGTTTTGGCCCAGTTCACCACCGAGTCATAGGTGGTGGTGGCAAAACCTTCTTTGAAAACCCCTTCAATTGCCATATATGTACTCCTGGCTCATTCCCAGTCGAGGGCGCCTTTTTTCCACTCGTAAGCGAAGCCCACGACCAGAATGCCCAGAAAAATCATGACCGCCCAAAAGCCTGTTGCGCCAATATCCTTGAGCGCAACGGCCCACGGAAACAGGAAGGCGATTTCAAGGTCAAACAAAATGAAGAGAATGGCGACGAGGTAATAGCGCACGTCAAATTTCATGCGGGCGTCTTCGAAGGCTTCGAAGCCACACTCGTAGGGGGAATTTTTTGCGGCGTCAGGCCGGTTCGGCCCAAGAATATAGCCAAGCACCTGAGGGACCACTCCCACCGCAATGCCGACCAGGATGAACATGAGGACAGGAAGGTACTGATCGAGGTTCATCTTGAAATGCTGATCACCGTTTTTTGCAGATCAGGTCTATCACCCGACCCAGCTATTTTGTTTGGTGCCGTCGGCGAGACTCGAACTCGCACAGCTTTCGCCACTACCCCCTCAAGATAGCGTGTCTACCAATTTCACCACGACGGCTTTTCTGTGTCGGATTTGCGTGAGGCGCCTTGCGGCTGTTGCTCATCTGACAGACTAGGAGTTTACCCTGAATCCGGTGTGTTCCCAGCCCATAAGGGGGCAAATTTGACGTGGTTTACTTCGACGGGATTTGCGCAGCACCCGACGCGGGCGTTGCCGGCGCCACAGCTGCGGATGCGGCTGGTACGGGCGCGGTCACAGCGGCGCCTTCCAGCACGCTTCCACTGGTCACGGGGCGCAGGTTGCCAAAGTAGGCCAGAGCAAGCGTGCAGACAAAAAATACTGTCGCCAGAACGGCCGTAGTGCGCGAGAGAAAGTTGGCACTGCCGGACGCCCCAAACAGGCTTCCGGACCCACCGCTGCCAAAAGCTGCGCCCATGTCGGCACCCTTGCCATGTTGGACCAGAATCAGGCCAATCATCGCCAGCGCGGACAGTATCTGGACCGCCAGCAAAATGTTCAAGAAAATGTTCATGCAATACTCCTAAATTGATAGCTGGTAGCGCTCTGGATTAGAGGGCTTCGGCAATAATTGACAAGAAATCAGGCGCCTTGAGTGATGCACCTCCGACCAGCCCACCGTCAATGTCGGACTGCGCCAGCAATTGCGCCGCGTTGGCCGCGTTCATACTGCCGCCGTACAGGATCTGTATCCGCTCCGCGTGAGGCGTTGCAGCCGCCAACTGTGCGCGCAAGACGGCATGCACCGCCTGGGCCTGCTCCGGGCTAGCGGTCTTGCCCGTGCCAATGGCCCACACGGGCTCATAAGCCACCACGATTTCACTGATGCAGTGTCCGTTGGTGTGAATGACTGCCGCCAGCTGGCGCTTGACCACTTCTTCTGTTCTCCCGGCTTCGCGCTCAGCCAGTGTTTCGCCGACACATACGATGGGCGTCACGCCAGAAGCCAGGGCGCGCTGGGCCTTCAACGCCACCACAGCGTCGCTTTCCTGGTGACACTGACGGCGCTCGGAATGGCCAACAATGGCGTAGCGAATACCTGTTTCCTTCAACATGGCCGCCGAGATTTCGCCTGTGAAAGCGCCCGACTCGTGTTGCGATACATCCTGAGCACCTACATCGATGGGACTCTGTGCGACCAATGCCTGAACCTGGATCAGATAGATGGCAGGAACACAAACCGCAATGGCGCAACCCGGGTTGTTCAATCCAGCGAGCAGCGCCTTGATCAACGCTTCGTTGGCAGCCAGGCTGCCATTCATCTTCCAGTTTCCTGCAATCAGTTTCTTTTTCATGCTGTAACCCATGTCAAAACAATCTTGCCAACGTGCTGGTTGGATTCCATCAGGGCGTGGGCCTGAGCAGCACCGCTGCCAGACGCATCCCCCACCGCATCAAAAACGCTGTGGATCACCGGTTTGACCGCACCACTCTCCAGCAGCGGCCATACATTCGCCTTCAGCGCCTGTGCAATAGCGGCCTTGAAAGCCACCGGACGTGGGCGCAGCGTCGAGCCGGTCACCGTCAGTCGACGGCGCAACACCAAGCCAGCGTTGATCTCGCTTTTGGTACCGCCTTGCACCGCAATGATGACCAGGCGGCCATCTTCAGCCAGGCACTGAATTTCCCGGGCGACATAAGGGCCTGCCACCATGTCGAGAATCACGTTGACGCCAGTACCGTCGGTGATCCGCTTTATTTCTTCCACAAAATCGTGGGTCTTGTAATTGATGGCGTGGTCGGCGCCCAGTGCCAGG
>JAABRC010000485.1 GCA_011391115.1 Candidatus Egaibacter danicus
GTCGCTGTCGTCTCAGCAACCCTCGGCTGGCTGACAGTCGCGCCGCCCGAACTGTTGCGCGTGGGGGCCCACTATTCGGCCAAGATGGTCTGCTCCAACGTGTTTCTCGCTGGCCGTGATGCCGAGCAAGTGATGCGCGACGATGTGCAACAGAACGGCAATCCGTTGATGAGGCTGATGAGCGTGACGGTGGACCGCGAGCAGCAAACCGTGCGCGGTGGCTTGTTCGGTTTTATCGGCAATGGTCTGGCCGTGCATCGCCCCGGCACTGGTTGTGCCACGGTGGCGGATGGCGATCTGGCGCAAGCGCGCAGCGTGGTCAGCCAGCGGCCGCTGATCCCTGTTCCGCCAGCCGATCAGCCATGGCCGCAGGGCAGCGCCGCGCAAACGGTCACCGGTCTGCAGGCGCTGGTTGACCGTGCCGATCTGGCCGGGCCGGGCGCACGGGGTATTGCGGTGGTGCACAACGGCCAACTGGTGGCCGAACACTACGGGCCGGGCTTCTCGGCAGCCACCCCGCTGCTGGGCTGGTCGATGACCAAATCGGTGACCGCGCTGTTGGTCGGCATGCAGATTGGCGACGGTACGCTGGTCATGGATCGCGGCGGCTTCTGGCCGAAGGATTCCGGTGGGCGCGAGGCGATCAAGCTCAGTCAGCTGATGGCGATGGATGACGGCCTGCAGTTCAACGAAGGCTACGGCGATGTCTCGGATGTCACGCGCATGCTCTATCTGGAGCCGGACATGGCCGCCTACATGCAGGCCCGTCCGCTGGCGCATGCGCCGGGCACCTTCTGGAATTACTCCAGCGGTACCACCGTCATGCTTTCGCACATCTGGCAAAGCGCCGCCGGCAAGCAGGCCCTTGAAGTGCCCTACACACGGCTGTTCGCCCCGCTGGGCATGAGCAGCGCGATCATCGAAGCCGATGCCCGTGGCACGCTGGTCGGCTCCAGCTACATGTACGCCACCGCTCAGGATTGGGCGCGGATCGGCCAGTTCCTGTTGCAGGAGGGTGTGTGGAACAGCCAGCGCCTGCTGCCTGAAGGCTTTGTCCAAACCATCAGCAGTCCATCAGTGGCCTCCCAAGGCGAATATGCGCAAGGGCAGTTCTGGCGCTGGGGGCCGCAAGGCGCCACGCCGGAAGGAGAGAACCCGGACGGCCCGTTCAACATTCCCGCCGATACCTTCTGGATGCGTGGTCATGACGGGCAGACGGTGGCCATCGTGCCGTCGAAACAGCTGGTGGTTGTGCGTCTGGGGCTGACGCCGAAAGACCGCCTTTATCAATCGCAAAGCCTGCTCTCTGAGGTGCTGCGCGCTATACCCTGATTGGCCAGCAGGGCGCGGGTGCGTCCTGTTTGTTACCCGAAACGAGCGGAACCGGCCTTCCCAAGCCATAGTTAGTCGACTGATTTTTCAGGAGCCGCGCCGTGCCTTCCCATCGCATTCCCTTCGCCGTGCATCTTTCCTACCTGTTCATCGGCTTGCTGGTGGCGTTTGCGGCGATAACCAACACCTATCAATACGTTGAAACCAAACGGCTGGTGACCGACGAGGTTGCTCATCGCTTTGAGCTGATCGGCGGCAATGCCATCGACGATATCACCCACACGTATCGCGCTGCCGCGCTCGCCGCCGCGCTGCTGGCCAAGCAGCAGCTGATACTCGCCACAACCCTCGAGCAGCGTCTGGCCAGCCTGCCCTGGCTGACGACTACCCTGATTGCCAATCCAAACGCCAACGCCATGTTTGTGGGCTACGAAGATGGTGATTTCTTTATGCTGCGCCCCTGGCGGGGTGATCCCAAGCTGCAGGCACTGTTCGAGCCGCCGCCCGGTACTGGCTGGATGGTGCAAAGCATTCAGGTCATTGACGGCAAGATGGTTGGCGAGCACTTGTTCTTCACCGCTGAAATGGCCTTGATCGAGCGGCGCAGCAAAGCCGACTACCAGTACGACCCGCGAACCCGCGAATGGTATAGCCAGGCACTGGCAAACGATGGTTTGTTCGTGCAGCCACCCTACATATTTTCCAGCACGGGGGAGGTCGGCAGTACCTTCGCCGTTGAAGCGGATACCGGCCTGGCGGTAGCAGGTGTGGATATCACGCTACGGTCGGTGAATGAGATTTTGCTCAAAAGCAAAGTGACCCCGGGTACCCGCATCGCGCTGATCAACAAGCGAGGTGATGTGCTCAGTTCACATCTGGGCGCGGTGTCCATGGTGCCAACCACCGACGGTAAGGGTCGCCTGCCGACGCTGGATGACCTCAATCTTTCGGTCATCAAAACGCACATCAGCCTGATGGCCGATGGCAAGGACCAAGTCCTGCAATTTGCCGATGATCAGGGCAATGACTGGGAAGGTGGCCGGTACCAGTTGCCGATGGCCAACGGCGCGCTGTCTTTGTGGATTGCTGCGCCGCATGCGGAATTGCTGGCCAGTGCGTTTGCCAGCCTCAGGCAGAGCCTGTACATCGTGCTGGCACTGTTACTGCTGGGTATCCTGGCCGCCTTGAGTTTGTCCCGTCTGGCCTCCAAACCCTTGCACGCGCTGACCAGGGAAGCCGTGAAAATCCAGCGCTTCGACTTTGAAGACCCGGTGGATGTCGAGTCGCAGATCACCGAAATAGTTGATCTGGCGGATGCCATGGGCAGCATGAAAAGCGC